>NZ_JARUVM010000021.1 GCF_029763755.1 Luteimonas sp. 8-5 | reverse complement strand
GGCGCCCTCGCCGAGTGGCGCCGCAACGGCGCCGGCAGCCAGATCCTGGCCGACCTGGGCCTGGGCAAGCTGCGCGTTCTCGGCACGCCGCGCCGGCAGGTCGGCCTGGCCGGCTACGGCCTCGAGGTGGTCGAGTACCTCAGTTTGTAGGCGGGAAAGAGGGGAATGAGGGGAGTGAGGGGAATGAAGGAAGTGGTGAGCGTCATGACCGCAGCCATTCCCTTCATTCCCCTCACTCCCTTCATTCCCTGCTCCCCAGCCCACCCGCGCTCCAGCAGGTAGAATCGCGACTCGATCCCGATTCCCCAAACCCGCCATGCCCCACTACGAAGGCGACCTGCGCGCCGCCAAAGGCGCCCGCTTCGCCATCCTCGCCAGCCGCTGGAACCCGCGCATCACCGATGCGCTGGTGGCCGGTGCGCGCAAGGCCTTCGCCGACAATGGCGTGGCCGAGGACGCGATCGACGTGGTCCGGGTGCCCGGCGCATGGGAACTGCCGCTCGCGGCCGCGCGCCTGGCACAGGCCGGGCGGCACGCGGCGCTGGTCGCCCTGGGTTGCGTGGTGCGCGGCGACACCCGCCACTACGAGCAGGTCGCCGATGGCTGTTCCGAGGGCCTGATGCGGGTCGCGCTCGATTACCGCCTGCCGGTCTGCAACGGCGTGCTCGCCGTCGAGGAACACGCCGATGCGGAAAAGCGCGCCGGCGGCAGCCACGGCAACAAGGGTGAGGAAGCCGCACAGGTCGCCATCGAGATGGCCCAACTGCTGGAGCAACTGCCATGACCACGGGCAAGACCACCGGCAAGCCCAGGCCGCGCCGCAAGGACGGCATCGACCCGGTCGCGCGGTCGCGTGCGCGTCGCCGCGCGCTGCAGGCGATCTACGCCTGGCAGGTGTCGGGCGGCAACGCCCAGCAGGTAATCGCGCAGTTCGCGCACGAGCAGGCGCATGAAGTCGCCGACCTCGAGTATTTCGAGGACCTGGTGCGCGGCGTCCTCAGGCATGTCGCCGAGCTTGACGCGAAGCTGGCCGCATTCGTCGACCGCGAGGTCGAGCAGGTCGATCATATCGAGCGCGCGGCCCTGCGCATCGCCGCGTACGAACTGCTGCACCGCATCGACGTGCCGTACAAGGTGGTGATCAACGAAGCCATCGACACCACCAAGCGCTTCGGTTCCGAGCACGGCCATACCTACGTCAACGGCGTACTCGACCACGCGGCCGCCGAGTGGCGCGCGGCGGAATGGAATTCGCGCTGATCGAACGGATCCGCCGGCGCGCAGGCGCGCGCGGCGACGTGGTGCTCGGCATCGGCGACGACGCGGCGCTGCTGCGTGTCCCCGAAGGCAAGCTGCTGGCCGTGGCCACCGACACGCTCAACATCGACGTGCATTTTCCCGGCGACACCGCGCCGGCCGACATCGGCTGGAAGTCGCTGGCAGTGAATCTCTCGGACCTGGCCGCGATGGGTGCACGACCGGCCTGGGCGACGCTGTCGCTGTCACTGCCGCACGCCGATGAAGCATGGGTGGATGCCTTCATGGACGGCTTCGTCGCGTTGGCCGCGCAACATGAAGTGGCCCTGGTAGGTGGCGACACGACTCGCGGGCCGCTGTCGGCCTGCGTCACCGTCCATGGATTCGTCGATCACGGGAGTGCGATGCGGCGCGATGGCGCGCGCACCGACGACGACATCTGGGTCAGCGGCACGCTCGGCGATGCCGCCGCCGCGTTGGTGCAGTGGCGTGCCGGTGGTGGGGGCGACCCGGCATTACGCACGCGGCTGGACAGGCCGGAACCGCGCGTGGCGCTGGGGCTCGCAATCGCGGGGGTCGCTCATGCGGCCATCGACGTGTCCGACGGCCTGCTGGCCGACCTGGGCCACATCTGCGCCGCGAGCGGCGTCGGCGCCGAAATCGACCTCGCGCGGCTCCCCGCTTCACCGCTGCTGCGCGAGCGCTTCGACGAGGCCGCGCGTGCAGCGCTGCAGTCCAGCGGCGGCGACGATTACGAGCTGTGCTTCACCGCCGCGCGATCGCACCGCGACGCGATCGATGCAGTGGCGTCCGGGTGCGGCGTCGCGCTGACGCGGATCGGGCGGATCGCCGCCGGAAGTGGCGTGCGTGCGTTCACCGCCGATGGCCGTCCCTGGCAGTCGAACCGCCAGGGGCATGTTCACTTCGAGCCGTTGGCAACCTCGAAGTAAGGCGCTAGTACCGCTGCCTTCAGCAGCACTACGCTGCCATCGCCCGCCAGCCGGGGCTGGGTTTCCATTGGCGTGTCGGGCGAGACGCCCGCGTTGGCCTGGAGCAGCGGGAAATCGAGCCGCAGGTCGGCTGCCCGGGCGTCGGAGCCGGTGAGTGCGCGATAGAGCTGCGCGGCCATGATCATCGATGCGCGCAACCCGGGATGGGTGCCGTCGGGGAAGGCCTCGCGCGGATCCCCCAGGCCTGCAGCCCACAGGCGCAGCGCCGTTCCGGCGGGTACCACCTGGGCATCGGTGCCGCCCTTGCGCATGCGCATGGCCAGTTCTTCCGCCGCCTCGTCCAGCGGACTGGTGGCGCCGTCGCTGCCGCGCCGCTTCGCGCGCAGGTCCGCCTGCCCCCAGGTCGAAAGCAGCAGCACGCGCGTGCCGTTGGCGGCAGCCACCTCAGCGAACCGCCGATGTGCCCGTTCGCTGGCGCGGCACTCGGCTTCGCGCCGCGTCTCCGCGCTGGCCATGCAGGCAAGCACCCCGCCGCGCTCCTGCAGCACGAGCACATCCCAATGGCTGGCGGCGAGGGCCCTGGCCACGTGCCCGTCCTCCCAGCGTTCGTCGAGGCTGCCGCCGGGCGCGGCCCAGGTGCTGACCTCGATCCCGTCGCCGCCGGGCTGCGCTGCCGCCACCGCTTGCACCAGGCGCGGCAGGTCGTTGACGTAGATGAGGCTGTTGCCCACGAACATCACCCGCAGCGGCGGCGCGGCCGCGGCGGGCAGCGACAGCAGCAGGGCGAATGCCAGGACCAAGGCGCGCATGGGAATCATGGCAGCAGCTTGCCGGGATTGAGGATGCCGTCCGGATCGAAGACCGACTTCACCTGCCGCATCAGCGCCAGCGTCGGCGCGTCGATGGCCTGCGCCATGAAGTCGCGCTTGGCGATGCCGATGCCGTGCTCCCCCGAGAGCGTGCCGCCGAGTTCGAGCGCAAGCGCGAACACCCGCGGAAGCGCGTCCCGGGCTGCCTGCGACTGCGCGGCATCGTCGGGGTCGAACATGATGTTGACGTGCAGGTTGCCGTTGCCGGCGTGGCCGAAGGTGACGATGTGGACGCCGCATTCGCGCGAGATCGCCTGCACGCCGGAGACCAGCTCCGGGATCCGCGACACGGGCACCACCACGTCCTCGTTGATCTTGCCCGTGGCGATGGTGCGCAGCGAGGGCGACAACGCCTTGCGCGCGGCCCAGAGCCGCTCGCGCGCAGCCGCGCCGCCGCCGGTCTCGATGTCGATCAGGCCCTCGACCGTGGCCGCCTCGCCGATGGCCAGGAGCGCGGCCGGCAGGCTGTCGGCGTCGCCGTCGGCTTCCAGCAGCAACAGTGCGCCGACACCGGCCGGGAGGTCGGCGCCACCGACCTCGCGCACCAGGCGCACGCTTTCCCCGTCCATGAACTCGAGCATCGACGGGACCACCGGCTGTGCCATCAGGCGCGCCACCGCGGCCGCCGCGCTGCCGACGTCGCGGTACATCGCGCGCAACACCTGTCGGTCGCGCGGCAGCGGCGCAAGCTTCAGCGTGGCTTCGACGATCAGGGCCAGCGTGCCTTCGCTGCCGATGAGCAGGCGTTGCAGGTCGTAGCCGGTCGAGCCCTTGGTGGTGGCGCTGCCGCAGGTGACGAGTTCGCCGGTGCCGGTGACGGCCACCAGCGCCAGCACGTTGTCGCGGGTGGCGCCGTACTTCACCGCGCGCGGCCCGCCGGCGTTGCAGGCCAGGTTACCGCCGATCGTGCAGGTGTCCGCGCTGGTCGGATCCGGCGGCCAGAACAGGCCGTGCGCGCGCAGCGCTTCCTGCAACGCGCCATTGACGACGCCAGGCTCGACCACCGCGCAACGGTCGCCGGGGCGGATGTCGAGGATCCTGGCCATGCGTTCGAACGAGACCACGATGCTGCCGTCCGGCGGCACCGTCGCGCCGGTGGTGTTGGTGCCGGCGCCCCGCGCCACCAGG
>NZ_JARUVM010000020.1 GCF_029763755.1 Luteimonas sp. 8-5 | reverse complement strand
GACGACGCCAGGCTCGACCACCGCGCAACGGTCGCCGGGGCGGATGTCGAGGATCCTGGCCATGCGTTCGAACGAGACCACGATGCTGCCGTCCGGCGGCACCGTCGCGCCGGTGGTGTTGGTGCCGGCGCCCCGCGCCACCAGGGCGACGCCATGGCTGCGGCAGGCACGCACGAGCGCCTGGACCTGGGAGCGGTCGGCGGGGATCGCGACGGCGCGCGGCACGACCGCCCGGCGCCGGTACTCGTCGGCGTAGGCCTCGAGCCGCGAGCCGTCGCGCACCCATCCGTCGCCGAGCAGGTGCTGCATCTCGCGTTCGAAAGCCGGGTCGAAAGCCATCGTGTCCTCAGTCGTCGGCGCGGAAGGCGTCGCGGATCCAGTTCAGTCGTGGCGCCGCCGGGTCGCCGCTGGCCTCGACCACGTCGAAGCGGCAGTTCATGTCGTGGCAGCGGCTCCTGGCCAGGAACGTTTCGGCCGCGCGCAACAGTTTGCGCCGCTTGCCGGAATCCACCGATGCAGCACCGCCGCCGTAGTCGTCGCCGGCGCGATAACGCACTTCCACGAACACCAGCACTTCGCCATCGCGATCGCGGTCGACCATCACCAGGTCGAGTTCGCCGACGCGGTAGTTGACGTTGCCGGCGAGTATGCGCAGCCCGGCAGCGAGGAGGTGACGGCGCGCAGCCGCCTCCACCAGTGCGCCGCGGGCGCGCCGGTCGATGCCGTCAGCCGCCGGCATCCGGGGTCGGTGCCACGTTGCCGAGCGGCACCGCGATGCTGCCGTTCCAGCTCGACCAGGCCGGCGTGCGGATCACGTTGCCGTCGGCGTCGATGCGCAGCGTGCCGGTGGCGCCGGCGACGTTGGCGTCGGGATTGGTGGCCAGGCGCTCGAGGAACGCCGTCAACAGCCAGGCGTCGTAGCCGAAGGCGAACAGGCGCTGCGCACCGCCGCGCGCGGTCGCCAGCATCGAGGCCGCCGTTGCGGAGGAGGGCAGGCCGCGCACGTATTGCACGCTCCACGCATCGCTCGGGAAGGCGATACCGTCGAGCGCATGATCGGCGGTGTCCGCCGGGCGTGCGCCGGCGAGCGCCGAGGTGCCGATGCGCAGCTTGCCGCCGAGGCCGACGTCGAGCAGCTGGCCAACGACCGGGCCAGCCTGCGAGGGACGCAGGGCCATGAACACGGCATCGACGCCGCCGTCGGTGGTGGCGGCCGTCTGCAGCGCCGTTCCCATCGCGCCCGGAATCGCATCGACCACCAGCTCGACCACCACGGTGCCGCCCAGTTCCTCGAAGCGGCTGCGGAAGGCATTGGCCGCACGGCGCATGCTGTCGTCGCCATCGGCCAGGGAGAGTACGCGCAGGGCGCCTCGCGACACCGCGTATTCGGCCGCGGCCACGCCATCGTCCTCGGGTGCGAGCGCGAAACTGACGTTGCCCGGCGGCGGTGCACGGTTGCCGCGGTTGAGCGCGAGCACCGGGACCGGCAGCGACGTGCGCGCGAACAGCGCGTCGACTTCGTCGCGCCCGAGCGGACCGACCACGAAGTCGGCGCCGGCCGCGGTGGCCTGGTCGTAGGCGGCATCGACACCGCCGGCGGTGTCGTGGAAGACGATTTCCGGACGCTGGCGATTTTCCGCGTAGTAGCCGGCAAGCAGGCCGTCGCGCACCGGCAGCGCGGCGCGGGACAGATCGCCGGTCAGCGGCAACAGCACCGCAAGCTTCAGCGGCGGCCGGTAGCCGTCCGTATCGGCGGGGGGCCGCTTTGCCGCGGACACGCCGAGCTGGGTAGCCAGCGCACTGGGCGTGGCGGGCGCGGGGGCGTCGGCCCGGGGCGCCGTGCGCACCACGGTCGTCGCGCAGCCGGCCAGCATGGCCAGGCAGAGCAGGGGCGCCAACAGCAGGGACGGGATCTTCGGCATTGCGCAGTCGCTCCGGCGGAACCGGTTAGGATTCTACCCGTGCGCGGTATCCCGCGCGGTGGAGTACGAATGTCGGTCAGCATCCTTCACGTGGTCGCCACGCCGATCGGCAACCTGGGCGACCTGTCGCCGCGCGCGCTGGATACGTTGCGATCGGTCGCGGCGATCTGCGCCGAGGACACCCGCCATACCCGCCAGTTGTTGAAGCACCACGGCATCGACACGCCCCTGCTGGCCCTGCACCAGCACAACGAGGACGAGATGGCCGGGCGCCTGGTGGCGCGGATGCAGGCCGGCGAATCGCTGGCGCTGGTATCCGACGCGGGCACGCCCCTGGTCAGCGATCCGGGGTTCCGCCTGGTGCGCGCGGCACGCGCTGCCGGCATCAAGGTCAGTCCGGTACCCGGGCCGTGCGCCTTCGTCGCCGCGCTCAGCGTCGCCGGCCTGCCCAGCGACCGCATCGCCTTCGAGGGATTCCTGCCGGCCAGGGCCGCGGCGCGGCGCGAGCGCCTGGCATTGCTGGCATCGGAGCAGCGCACCCTGGCCTTCTACGAAGCCTCGCACCGGATCGAGGAAACTTTGGCCGACATGCGCGACGTGTTCGGAGCGCAACGGCAAGCGGTGATCGCCCGCGAGCTGACCAAGCTGTTCGAAACCGTGCTCGACGGCACCCTGGCGGAACTGTGCGAACGCGTCGCCGCCGATCCCGACCAGCGCAAGGGCGAATTCGTGGTGCTCGTGCAGGGCGCCGGCGAAGACGCCGACGCCCGCATCGCCGAAGGCCGCCGCCTCTACGCCAAGCTCGGCGAGCACCTCCCGCCGTCCACGGCCGCGAAGCTCGCGGCGGAATTGTCGGGTGCGCCGCGCAAGGCGCTGTACGGGAGCAGTGAAGAGCGGGAATAGGGAATGAGGGGAATGGGGAATGGCAAGAACGGGGCGACGTGGAGCGCCTCGCTCCCTCCATTCCCTATTCCCTTGATTCCCTTCATTCCCAGTAAAAAGAGGCGGAGTCGGCCTGTAAGCCGGGTTCTGTCGTGGACAGTCATTCCTCTAGGCGCAGCGTCACCGCTACGCTCGAGCAGCCTACCCGGACCCGACGCGGGCCACGTCATGAGGTCCCTATTTGGCCTTGCTCCCGGTGGGGTTTGCCGTGCCGGCCTGTTGCCAGGCTCGCGGTGCGCTCTTACCGCACCATTTCACCCTTGCCACGCGCGTCTTGCGACGCCGTTCGGCGGTATCTTTCTGTTGCACTTTCCGTCGGCTCGCGCCGCCCAGGCATTACCTGGCACCGTGCCCTGTGGAGCCCGGACTTTCCTCGGCATTCTTGCGAATGACGCGACTGCCTGGCCGACTCCGCCGGGGCCGATTCTACGCGTCCGCGCGTTGCTGCGGTGCAGCAAGCTGAATACCGCTGCCCGGAACCTGGCGCCGAACCCGGGCTCCGGCTGCCCTTCACGTGACCGTCATCTCAAAATTTGAGACGAAACAGCGGCTTGTGGATAAAGCTTGAACAAGTCTCTCAAGTTCGCTGCAAGTGATTGACGCGCCTAGTGAAATCGTCCGCGCAAAGTTGTTGACAAGGTTCCGGGCCACTCCTAAGGTGGCGACTCGTGGGGAAACCGGGAATTTAGTGGTTTTCCTTGGTCGCATACCCGTGTGAGACGGGGGAATCGGGCAGATGTTCCAGGGCGAGACCGCCATCACCATCGACGACAAGGGCCGGCTGGCGATTCCGACCAGTTACCGGGACCTAGTCGCGCGTGCGTGCGGCAATCGCCTGGTGCTGACCTACAGCCCCTTCGACATGGGTTGCCTCTACCTCTATCCGCAGGATGTCTGGGAGAAGGTACGCGACCAGGTCAACGCATTGCCACGCACGCGCAGCGTCAACCGGCAGATGCAATTCAAGCTGGTCGGCGCGGCCGCGTTCGTGGAGCCCGACGGCAGCGGGCGGATTTCGATTCCTGCGTCGCAGCGCAGCGCGTGCGGACTGGAGAAGCGCGCGGTGCTGCTGGGCATGGGCGACAAGTTCGAACTGTGGAGCGAGCAGGCGCACCACGCACAGATCCGGCAGACGCTCAGCGACGCCGACCTGGGCGACGGCCTGCTCGACCTGCAGCTATGACGGCCGGTGGCCCGGGGGCGACCCGCAGCGGCCACCTTCCGGTGATGTTCGAAGAGGTCCTGGAAGGCCTCGCCGTGAAGGCGGATGGAACGTACCTCGATGGCACGTTCGGGCGCGGTGGACATGCGCGTGGCGTGCTGCAGAGGTTGGGTCCGGGAGGACGACTGCTGCTGATGGACAAGGATCCCGAAGCCATCGCCACCGCCGAGCGCGAGTTCGGTGCGGACGGCCGCGTGGCCGTGTTCCGCGGCAGCTTCGCCGACCTTGCCCACTGGGACGAAACCGCCGGCGGCCTGGATGGCGTGCTGTTCGACCTGGGGGTGTCGTCGCCGCAACTGGACGTGGCCGAGCGCGGCTTCTCGTTCGGCAAGGACGGCCCGCTGGACATGCGCATGGACCCGGACGGCGGCGAAAGCGCCGCGCAGTGGCTGGCGCGCGCCGACGAGAAGGAAATCGCCGACGTGTTGTGGACCCTGGGCGAGGAGCGCATGTCGCGCCGGATCGCCCGCGCCATCGTCGCCGAACGCGAACGCGAGCCGATCGTGCGCACCGCGCAACTGGCGGCGCTGATCGCATCCGTCGTGCCGCGCGGCAAGGAGAAGATCCACCCGGCTACCCGCAGCTTCCAGGCCATCCGCATCCACGTCAACCGCGAACTGGCCGACCTGGAAACCGGGCTGGAGGCCGCGATGCAGCGGCTGAAGGCGGGCGGGCGCCTGGTGGTGATCAGCTTCCACTCGCTCGAAGACCGCATCGCCAAGCAGTTCATCGCCGCGCGGGCGAAGGCCCCGCCGGCCAACCGCCGCATGCCCGAGCCCGAACCGTTCACGCCGACGCTGCGCGCCATCGGCGGCGCACGCAAGGCCGGCGAGGCGGAGCTGGCAGCGAACCCGCGCGCACGCAGTGCCGTGCTGCGCGTGGCCGAACGATTGCAGGTGGCGGCATGAGCACTCGTGTCGTGTTCGTCATTGCGCTGCTGGTCCTGGCCAACGTCGGCAGCGGCGTGGCCGTGGTGTTCGCGCGCCACGAGCACCGCCAGCTCTTCAATGAACTGACCAGGCTCGAGCGTGCGCGCGACGAGCTCAACATCGAGTTCGGGCGCCTGCAGCTGGAGCAGGCCACCTGGGCCGAGAGCAACCGCATCGACCAGGTTGCGCGCACGCGCCTGGGCATGGCGTTCCCCGAGACCCGCGACATCGTGGTGGTGCGTCCATGAGCAGGCCGGGCAACGGCAGGCCCGCCGGCGGCAGGACTTCGGCCAAGCCGGCACGCACGCGTACGCGTGCGCAGTTCAACCTGCGTACCCGCCTGGCGCTGGTCACCGGCGCGCTGGGCCTGTGCTCGCTTGCCCTCGTCGGGCGCGCCGTCGACCTGCAACTGGTCGACAACGACTTCTATCGCCAGCAGGGCGACGCGCGCTTCCTGCGCGAGATCCCGATCCCGACCTCGCGCGGCATGATCACCGACCGCAACGGCGAACCGCTGGCGGTGTCCTCGCCGGTCGAATCGATCTGGGGCAATCCGCAGGAACTGCTCAAGGCGCCAGAACGCCTGCCGCAACTGGCCGAAGCCCTGGGCGTGCCGCTGGACCAGCTGACCCGCAAGCTCGGGCAGCGCAGCGACAAGGAGTTCATGTACCTCAAGCGCCGGATCAACCCGGACGAGGCGAAGACGATCCTGGCCCTGGACATCCCGGGCGTGTCCTCGCAGCGCGAGTTCCGCCGCTTCTACCCGCAGGGCGACGCGCTGGCGCACGTGCTGGGCTTCACCAACATCGACGACCGCGGCCAGGAAGGCATCGAGCTCGCGTTCGACGACTGGCTGCGCGGCACGCCCGGCGCAAAGCGCGTGATCCGCGACCGGCGCGGGCGCATCGTCGAGAACGTCGACCTGGTGCGCGCGGCGCAGCCGGGGCGCGACCTGACCCTGTCGATCGACCGCCGCATCCAGTACCTGACCTATCGCGAACTCAAGCGCGCGATGCTCGAGACCGGCGCGAGCAGCGCGTCGGCCGTGGTGCTCGACATCGCCACCGGCGAAGTGCTGGCGATGGCGAACCTGCCGTCGTACAACCCGAATGCGGTCGACGGCAGCCATCGCGAGGCGCGCCGCAACCGCGCGGTCACCGACGTGGTGGAGCCGGGTTCGACGATGAAGCCGGTCACGATCGCTGCCGGCCTGGTGGCCGGCGTGGTCACGCCCGATACGCTGATCGACACCAACCCGGGCTGGATGCCGAACGGCCGCTACCGCACCACCGACACGCGCAACCACGGCGTGCTGACCGTCACCGGCGTGATCACCAAGAGCTCGAACGTCGGCGCGGCCAAGATCGCGCACATGCTGCCTGACAAGCAGTACTACGACTTCGTGCACAACTTCGGTTTCGGCGAGCGTCCCGGCAGCGGCTTTCCGGGCGAGTCGGCCGGCGTGCTGACGCCACCGGACCGCTGGAGCGGCACCAGCAAGCAGACCATGTCCTACGGCTACGGCCTGTCGGCGACACCGCTGCAGATTGCGGAGGTCTATGCGGCGCTGGCCAACGGCGGGCGCCTGATCGCGCCGACCTTCGTCAAGGGCCAGCGCAACGAGCCGCGGCAGGTGCTGGATCCGGCGATCGCCGAGGAAGTGATGCGCATGATGCAGACCGTGACCGAGCCGGGCGGCACCGCCACCCAGGCCGCGATCCTCGGTTACCACGTCGCCGGCAAGACCGGCACCTCGCGCATGGCCGCCGGTGGCGGCTATTCGCGCAAGTACGTTTCCATCTTCGCCGGCGTGGTGCCGGTGGAGAACCCGCGCTTCTCGATGGCGGTGGTGGTCAGCGAGCCCGACCCGGGCCGTCGCGGCTATTACGGCGGATCGGTGTCCGGCCCGGTGTTCCACGACGTGATGCAGGGCGCGCTGCGGCTGATGGACGTGCCGCCGGACGATATCGAGTCGTGGCTGGCGGTGCAGCGCGGAACAACGGTCCCCAGTGGAGCGCCGCAATGAGCCGCTCCATGCGACTGGCGGAACTCCTTCCGGAGACGGCTGGCGTGCCGTCGGATCTCGTGGTGTCCGGGCTCACCATGGACAGCCGCGAGGTGAAGTCCGGCGATGCGTTCTTCGCGATTGCGGGCTTCGGCACGCACGGCCTGAACTTCTGCGCGCAGGCGCGCGAAGCCGGTGCGGCCGCGATCCTGTTCGAGCCGCCGGCGCCTGATGAGTTGCCCGCACCCGCCGATGCGATTGCCGTGCCGGGGTTGCGCTCGCGCATGGGCGCGATGGCCGACGAGTTCCACGGGCATCCGTCGCGGGCGATGACGATGGTCGGCGTCACCGGCACCAGCGGCAAGACGTCGACCGTGCAGCTGCTGGCCCAGGCGCTGGATCTGCTCGGCACGCGCAGCGGCACGATCGGTACGCTCGGTGTCGGCCTGTACGGCGAGGCGGTGGCCACCGGATTCACCACGCCGCTCGTACTGCAGATGCACGCGCTGCTGGCGCAGTTGCGCGACACGGGCGTGCGCGCGGTGGCCATGGAAGTCAGTTCGCACGCGCTCGACCAGGGACGGGTGGACGCGGTGCACTACGACGTCGCGGTGTTCACCAACCTCACCCGCGACCACCTCGACTACCACGGCGACATGGCCAGCTACGGCGCGGCAAAGGCCCGGCTGTTCAAGCGCGATGGCCTGGGAGCGGCAGTGGTGAACATCGACGATGCCTTCGGCCGCGAACTGCTGGCGGCGCTTCCGGCCGGCGTCCGCGCCATCGGCACCAGCTCGCGCGGCGCGCAGTGCGACGTGCGCGTCGAAAACATCGGCATGGACGGCGAGGGCACCGCCTTCGACCTGGTCCTGGGCGACGAGCGCCGCAGCGTGCGTTCGCCGCTGCTGGGCCGCTTCAACATCGACAACCTGGTCGCGGTCGCCGGCGTGCTGCATGCGCTGGGACGCGATGCGGACGCGATCGCCGGCGTGCTGCCGCGGTTGCAGCCGATCCCCGGACGCATGAACCGCCTCGGCGGGGGCGATCTCCCGCTGGTCGTGATCGACTACTCGCACAAGCCCGATGCGCTGCAGCAGGCACTGGACTCGTTGCGCGGGCACCTGCACGGCCGCCTGACCTGCGTGTTCGGCTGCGGCGGCGACCGCGATCGCGGCAAGCGCCCGCAGATGGCGGCGATCGCCGAAGCGGCGGCCGGCTCGGTCATCGTCACCGACGACAATCCGCGCACGGAAGACGGCGACGCGATCGTCGCCGACATCATGGCCGGCTTCGACGATCCGGCGAAGGTGGTGGTCGAGCGCGACCGCCGCCGCGCGATCGAGCGCGCCATCGCCGCCGCCGGCCCCGGGGACATCGTGCTGGTCGCCGGCAAGGGCCACGAAACCTACCAGGAAGTCGCCGGCGTCAAGCATCCCTTCGACGACAGCGAGGTCGCGCGCGCTGCGCTGGCGCGCAAGGCGGGTGGCGCATGATGCCGCTGCCGCTCGCACGCATCGCGCAATGGACCGGCGGCCGCCTGGCCGGCGAGGAAGTGCTGATCGATGCCGTGGCCACCGATACGCGCACGCTGGACGCCAGCGACGGCCGCGCGGCGCTGTTCATCGCCCTCAAGGGCGAGCGTTTCGACGGGCACGACCATGCCGCAGCCGCCGCCGATGCGGGCGCACGCGCGCTGCTGGTGCAGCGCGAGGTCGACGTGCCGCTGCCGCAGGTGGTCGTGACCGACACCGAGCGCGCGCTGGCGTCGTTCGCTTCGGCGCTGCAGCGCACGCGCGATACCAGGATCGCCGCGATCACAGGCAGCAACGGCAAGACCAGCGTCAAGACGCTGCTGCAGCCGATGCTGGCCGGCGCCTACGCCAGCCCGGGCAACCGCAACAACGAGATCGGCCTGCCGCTGGCGGTGATCGACGCACCGGAAGAGGCGCCGTTCGCCATCTACGAAATGGGCGCGGGCAAGCCGGGCGACATTGCCTACCTGACCGCCGTGGTCCGCCCGGACGTCGCCTTGGTCAACAACATCGCGCCAGCGCACCTGGAGCGCATGGGGACGCTGCTCGGCGTGGCCGACACCAAGGCCGCGATCTACGACGCGCTGCCGCCCGGCGGCGTGGCGGTGATCAATGCCGACGATGCGTTCGCACCGTACTTCGCCGAGCGCGCGCATGGCCGCAGGCTGATCCGCTTCGGGCTGGAGTCCAGCGCCGACGTGGGCGCGCGCGACATCGCTGGCGACGCGTCCGGGTCGCGCTTCACCCTCACCACGCCCGACGGCGACATCGACGTGCAGCTGGCATTGCCGGGCCGCCACAACGTGCGCAACGCGCTGGCTGCCGCCTCGATGGCGCTGGGCCTCGGCGTGTCGCTGCAGGCGATCCGCGACGGCCTGGCCGCCGCGCGGCCGGTGGCGGGGCGCCTGGTGTCGCATCGCCTGGACAGCGGCGCGACGCTGGTCGACGACAGCTACAACGCCAACCCCGGTTCGCTCAACGCGGCGATCGACCTGCTGGCGCAGGGTAGTACCGGCGAACGCGAAGGTTGGCTCGTGCTCGGTGACATGCGCGAGCTGGGCGAGGATGCGCGCGCGCTGCATGCCGAGGCCGGACGCCGCGCCAAGGCCGCGGGCATCGCCCGGCTGTACACGCTGGGCGAACTGAGCGCCGCCGCCGCCGAGGCGTTCGGCGATGGTGCACGGCATTTCGATAGCCACGGAGCGCTGGCCGAGGCCCTCATCGCGGCTTCCGCCGCTCCCACCGTCACGATCCTGGTCAAGGGTTCACGCGGCAGCGCGATGGACCGGATCGTCAAGCTGATGTTGGACAACGCGTCGCTCGAAGGGGAGGGCAACGATGCTGCTTGAATTGACCCGCTGGTTGCAGCAGCTCGAAGGCCTCTTCGGCCTGTTCGGCTACCTCACCTTCCGCGGCATCCTGAGCGCGCTCACCGCGCTCGCCCTGTCGCTGTGGTGGGGCCCGGCGATGATCCGCAAGCTGGCCGAGTTCAAGGGCCAGCCGATCCGCCAGGATGGGCCCAAGACCCACTTCACCAAGGCCGGTACGCCGACCATGGGCGGCGCGCTGATCCTGCTGACGGTGATGGCGTCGGTGCTGCTGTGGGGCGACCTGCGCAACAAGTATGTATGGGTGGTGCTGGCGGTGATGCTCGCCTTCGGCGCGATTGGCTGGTACGACGACTGGATCAAGATCGTCAAGCGCGATCCGAACGGGCTGAAGTCGCGCTGGAAGTACCTGCTGCAGTCGGTGTTCGGCCTGGCGGTCGGCCTGTACCTGTTCTACAGCGCCGACATTCCCGCGGCGACGACCTTCTACATCCCGTTCTTCAAGGCGGTGGCGCTGCCGCTGGTGAGCATCAGCTTCGTGGTGATCGCCTACTTCTGGATCGTCGGCTTCTCCAATGCGGTCAACCTCACCGACGGCCTGGACGGGCTGGCGATCATGCCCACGGTGCTGGTTGCCTGCGCGCTGGGCGTGTTCGCCTACGCCTCCGGCCATGCGCAGTTCGCCGCCTACCTGCAGATCCCGCGCATTCCCGGCGCCGGCGAGCTGGTGATCATCTGCGCGGCCATCGCCGGCGCGGGGTTGGGCTTCCTGTGGTTCAACACTTATCCGGCGATGGTGTTCATGGGCGACATCGGCGCGCTCGCGCTCGGCGCCGTGCTCGGCACCATCGCGGTGATCGTGCGCCAGGAACTGGTGCTGGTGGTGATGGGTGGCGTGTTCGTCATCGAGACCCTGTCGGTGATGATCCAGGTCGCGTCGTTCAAGCTCACCGGCAAGCGCGTGTTCCGGATGGCGCCGATCCACCACCACTTCGAACTCAAGGGCTGGCCGGAGCCGCGGGTGATCGTGCGCTTCTGGATCATCTCGGTGGTGCTCGTGCTGGTCGGCCTGGCCACGTTGAAGGTGCGCTGATGACGGAACTCCACGCCAGGCAAGCGACGCGACTGGACGCCATCGGCGGCCGGTTCGACCCGTGGCTGCTCGGCGTTTCGCTGGCGCTGGCCTGCTTCGGCGTGGTGATGGTCGCCTCCAGTTCGATCGCGATCGGCGAAGGCCTGGGCGTCGGCCCGTTCCATTTCCTGCAGCGTCACCTGGTGTTCCTGGCCGGTGGGGTCGCACTCGCCGCGTGGGCGATGCGCACCGAACTCAAGGCCGTCGAGCAGCAGGGGCAGTGGCTGCTGCTGGCCTGCCTGGTGTTGCTGTTGCTGGTGTTCGTGCCGGGCATCGGCGTCAGCGTCAACGGCGCGCGGCGCTGGCTGAACATGGGCGTGTCGAACTTCCAGGCGGTGGAAGCGGTGAAGGTGCTCTACATCGTCTGGCTGGCCAGTTACCTCAAGCGCTACAGCGAAGACGTCACCGCGACCTGGCCGGCGATGCTCAAGCCGCTGGGCGTGGCCGGGGGGATGGTGGTGCTGCTGTTGTTGCAGCCCGACTTCGGTTCGTCCTCGCTGCTGCTGGCGATCACCGCCGGCATGCTGGTGCTGGGCGGGGTCAACATGCCGCGGCTGTTCGGACCGGTGGTGGTCGCGCTGCCGCTGCTGGCGATCGTGGCGATCGCCGAGCCCTACCGCTACCAGCGCCTGACGACCTTCATGGATCCGTGGGCGGACCCGTTCAACAGCGGCTACCAGCTGACCAACGCGCTGATGGCGGTCGGTCGCGGCGAGTGGTTCGGCGTCGGCCTGGGCGCGTCGATCCAGAAGCTGGCGTACCTGCCGGAAGCGCATACCGACTTCATCCTCGCGGTGATCGCCGAGGAGCTCGGTTTCGTCGGCGTGTGCGCGGTCATCGCCGCATTCGCGCTGCTGGCCGGCCGCGCGTTCTGGATCGGGCTCAAGTGCGTGGAGATGCGGCGCCACTTCGCCGGCTATTGCGCCTTCGGCATCGCGCTGTGGATCGCGCTGCAGAGTTTCGTCTCGATCGGGGTCAACCTGGGCATGCTGCCGACCAAGGGGCTGACCCTGCCGCTGATCTCCTCGGGCGGTTCCAGCGTACTGATGACCTGCGTGGCGATCGGAATCCTGCTGCGGGTGAGCTACGAGCTCGACCGCGCGCAGCGCCAGGTCGCGCGCCTGCGCGGCGAAGCGGCAGCGCCCGCATCGGCGGACACCATGCCGCCGACCGCTCAACCGCCACCGGCGCCGACCACGCGCGGCCGCGGTCGCGGTCGGGTCGAACCCGTGCTGGGCGCGGCTGCCGTCGTCGGCGGCGGCTGGCAGTCGCTGAGGAAGCGGTCATGAACGGACCCGTCCTCATTCTCGCCGGCGGTACCGGCGGCCACATCTTCCCCGGGCTGTCGGTGGCCGCGGCACTGCAGGCGCGCGGCGTGCCCGTGTCCTGGCTGGGCGCCGACGGCGGAATGGAAACCCGGCTGGTGCCGCAGCATGGCATCGCCATCGACACGATCGCGGTCAAGGGCCTGCGCGGCAAGGGCATCGCCACCCTGCTCGCAGCGCCGTTCCGGGTCGCGGCGGCGGTGTTCGCGGCGATGCGCGTGATCGGGGCGCGGCAGCCGCGTGCAGTGGTCAGCTTCGGCGGCTACGCGGCAGGACCGGGCGGGATCGCTGCACGCCTGCGCGGCGTGCCGCTGGTGGTGCACGAGCAGAACCGCGCGGCCGGGATGACCAACCGCGTGCTCGCGCGCTTTGCACGCCGCGTGCTCACCGGATTCCCGCAGACCTTCGGCAACGTCGAGGCCGAGACCGTCGGCAATCCGGTGCGCGACACGATCACCGCGCTGCCGCCGCCGGCGCGACGCTTCCAGATGCGCAACGGCAGCGTGCAGCTGCTGGTGCTGGGCGGCAGCCAGGGCGCGCGCGCGCTCAACACGGCCGTGCCCAGGGCGTTGGCGGCGATCGTCGCGGCGAATACCGAGGCAGACCACGAAGCCCCGCGTTTCCAGGTGCGCCACCAGTGCGGCGAGAAGCTCCGCGAGGAGGCCGAACAGGCCTACGCGCAGGCGGGCATCGAGGCCAGCGTCGAACCCTTCATCGCCGACATGGCGGCGGCCTATGCCGACGCCGACCTGGTCGTATGCCGCGCGGGTGCGCTGACCCTGGCCGAACTCTGCGCCGCGGGCGTCGGCAGCGTGCTGGTGCCGTTCCCGCAGGCCGTGGACGACCACCAGACCCGCAACGCCGAATACCTGGTCGAGCACGGCGCGGCCGAGCTGCTGCCGCAGGGCGAGCACCTGGTCGTGCGCCTGCAGGCCGTACTCGCTTCGTTGCTCGCCGATCCCGCGCAGCGCCTGGCCATGGCCGAGGCCGCGCGCGCGCTTTCGATTCCCGATGCCGCCGAACGCGTCGCCGACGCGGTCCTGGCCGCCGCCGGCTGGAAGGAGGCCGCATGAACGACCTGCGCCGCCTGTTCGCCAGCCGCGACATCGCCCGTACCGGCCTCGACGGCAAGGCCACCCGCGTGCACTTCGTCGGCATCGGCGGTGTCGGCATGAGCGGCATAGCGGAAGTGCTTTGCACCCTGGGCTACGAAGTCTCCGGCTCGGACAACGCCGACAACGCGGTGACCCGCCGCCTCGCTTCGCTGGGCGCGACGATCCACCGCGGCCACGTGGCCGCACACGTGCAGGGCGCCGACTGCGTGGTCGTCTCCAGCGCGATCAAGCGCGACAACCCGGAACTGGCCGAGGCGCACGCGCTCCGCATCCCGGTGGTGCCGCGCGCCGAGATGCTGGCCGAGCTGATGCGCTTCCGCCGCGGGATCGCGGTCGCCGGCACCCACGGCAAGACCACCACCACCTCGCTGCTGGCCAGCGTGCTGGGCGAGGGCGGGCTGGATCCGACTTTCGTCATCGGCGGCAAGCTCCTTGCCGCGGGCGCGAACGCGCGCCTGGGCGGCGGCGACTGGCTGGTGGCCGAAGCCGACGAGAGCGACGGCAGCTTCCTGCGCCTGGATCCGTTGGTGGCCATCGTCACCAACATCGACGCCGATCATCTCGAGAATTACGGCGGCGATTTCGCCCGCGTCCAGGCCGCGTTCGCCGAGTTCCTGCACCGGCTGCCGTTCTACGGTCTGGCGGTGCTGTGCATCGACGACCCCGAAGTCGCCGCGCTGGCCGACGACACTTCGCGCCACGTCATGACCTACGGGTTCTCCGACGGCGCGGACGTGCGTGCCGAGGACGTGCGCCAGGAAGGCGCCTGCATGCGCTACGTGCTGCGCCTGCCCGACGGCAGCCGCACCCGGGTGGAACTGGCGCTGCCGGGCCGCCACAACGTGCTCAATTCGTTGGCCGCGGCCGCGGTGGGCTGGCAGCTGGGCGTGGGCGCGGACGCGATCGCGCGCGCGCTGAAGAAGTTCGAAGGCATCGGCCGCCGCTTCAACCTGCTGGCGCGGCTCACCACGCCGTCCGGCGCGACCGTACAGCTCGTCGACGACTACGGCCACCATCCGAAGGAGCTGGAGGCGGTGTTCGCCGCGGCCCGCGGCGGCTGGCCCGACAAGCGCTTGGTCGTCGCGTTCCAGCCGCACCGCTACACCCGCACCCGCGACCTGTTCGACGACTTCGCCGGCGTACTGTCGAGCGTCGATGCGCTGGTGCTGACCGAGGTCTATCCGGCCGGCGAAGCGCCGATCGCAGGCGCCGATGCGCGTTCGCTCGCTCGCGCCATCCGCACCCGCGGGCGCGTCGATCCGGTGGTGGTCAATGCCGCCGCCGACCTGCCGGAAGTGCTGGCCGACATCCTGCGCGACGACGACCTGCTGCTGGTGATGGGGGCAGGGGACATCGGGCAGCTTGCGCAGCAATTGGCGACGCATGGCTTCGAGGGGGCGAAATGAGCGGGACTCGGGACTCGGGACTCGGGACTCGGTTGCCGCCGCTGCGCGTCACCGACCCGGCCGTGTTCGGGCATGTCGCCGTGCTGATGGGCGGCACCAGCGCCGAGCGCGAGGTGTCGCTGGATTCGGGCCGCAACGTGCTCAACGCGCTGCGCGCGCGCGGCGTGCGCGCCGATGCGGTCGACGGCATTCCCAACCTGGTCCGCGAACTGCAGGCCAGGCACTTCGACCGCGTGTTCAACATCCTGCATGGCAACAAGGGCGGTGGCGAGGACGGCACCCTGCAGGGCCTGCTGGAAGCGCTGGGCGTGCCTTACACCGGCTCCGGCGTGCTCGGCAGCGCGCTGTCGATGGACAAGATCCGCAGCAAGCAGGTGTGGTTGTCGCTGGGCCTGCCGACGCCGCGCTACGTGCGCCTGGCGCGCGGCGGCGACGTGCACGCCGCGGCACGCGAGCTCGGCCTGCCGGTGATCGTCAAGCCTGCGAGCGAAGGTTCGAGCGTCGGCGTCAGCCGCGTCTACGACGAGGCCGGCCTGGACGAGGCGGTCGCGCTTGCCGCCGCCTATCCAGGCGAACTGCTGGTCGAACAGCTGATCGAAGGCGACGAGCGCGGCGGCGGCGAGTACACCATCGGCGTGCTCGACGGCATCGCCCTGGCCACGATCCACATCGTGCCCAAGGGCACCTGGTACGACTACAACGCCAAGTACCTGGCCGACGACACCCAGTACATCTGCCCCGGCCTGGACGAAGCCGGCGAGCTCGAGGCGCAGCAGATGGCCGAGCGTGCCTACGCCGCGCTCGACCTGCGCGGCTGGGCCCGCGTCGACTTCATGCGCGACGGCGACGGCCGCAACTGGCTGCTGGAAGCCAATACCGCGCCGGGCATGACCAGCCATTCGCTGATGCCCAAGTCCGCGGCCGCGTTCGGCGTGTCCTTCGAGGAACTGTGCTGGCGCATCCTCGAGCAGACCGTGGAGCGTGCGCCATGAACGGCATCGTCAGGGGCGTGCTCGACAGCACCGCGCTGCGCGTGGCGGTGTGGACGCTGGCGCTGGTGCTGGTCGCGCTGCCGGTAGTGGCCGTGGTCAACGGCTGGATCGGTGCCGAGCGCTGGCCGCTGCGCACCCTGCGCGTCAACGGACAGCTGCAGCGGGTCGACGCCGCGGAACTGCGCCGCGTGCTCCTGCCGTATGCGCAGCGCGGCTTCTTCGCGGTGCGCCTGGACGACGCCCAGGTGGCCGTCACCGACCTGGCCTGGGTCGAGCACGCCGAGGTGCGCAAGCGCTGGCCCGACGTGCTAGAGGTCACGGTGGTCGAACACCGTCCGTTCGCGCGCTGGGGCGCCGATCGAGTCTTGTCCGAGGAAGGCAAGTTGTTCCCGGTCGAGGGCATCGATGTGCCGAAGTCGTTGCCGCAGCTCGATGGCCCGGCAGGCCAGGAGAACGCGGTGATGGCGCTGTACGGCGAGTCGCGCGAGCTGTTCGCACCTGCCGGCATCGACGTGCGCGCGATGTCGCTGGACCGCCGCGGCAGCTGGCGCCTGCAACTCGACGACGGCATCGAGGTGGTGGTCGGCAGCCGCGAGGCGCGCCTGCGCATGGCCCGTTTCGCCCGGCTGCTGCCGCGGCTGCTCGCGCAGCGCCGCGACGAGGCGCTGCTGCGCGCCGACCTCCGCTACACCAATGGATTCGCGCTTACCTGGGGAGACCCCGCACAGTCATGAACCGCAAAGGCGACAAGGCACTCATCGTCGGCCTCGACATCGGCACCTCCAAGGTGGTGGCGCTGGTGGGCGAGTACTCGCCGGGCAACCCGATCGAGGTCATCGGCATCGGCTCGCACGAATCGCGCGGGCTCAAGCGCGGCGTCGTCGTCGACATCGAGTCGACGGTGCAGTCGATCCAGCGCGCCGTGGAGGAAGCCGAACTGATGGCCGGCTGCGAGATCAGCTCGGTCTACGCGTCGATCTCCGGCAACCACGTGCAGTGCCGCAACTCGCCGGGCATCGTCCCGATCCGCGACGGCGAGGTTACGTGGGCCGACCTGGACCGGGTGCTCGAGGCGGCCAAGGCCGTGGCGATCCCGGCCGACCAGAAGATCCTGCACGCGATCCCGCGCGAGTACGTGCTCGACGACTCACAGGAAGGCATCCGCAACCCCGTCGGCATGACCGGCGTGCGCCTGGAAGTGCACGCGCACCTGGTGGTGTGCGCGCAGTCGGCCGCGGCCAACATCAGCAAGTGCGTGCAGCGCTGCGCCTTGCAGGTTGACGACCTGATCCTGTCGTCGCTGGCCTCGGCTACGGCCGTGCTCACCGCCGACGAACGCGAGCTGGGCGTGGTCCTGGTCGACATCGGCGCGGGCACGACCGACCTGGCGGTGTTCGTGCAGGGCGCGATCAGCCATACCGCATCGCTGCCGATCGCCGGCGACCACGTCACCAACGACATCGCGCACATGCTGCGCACGCCCACGCCCGAGGCCGAGCAGATCAAGGTGCGTTATGCCTGCGCGCTGGCGCAGCTGGCCACGGCCGAGGAATCGATCCAGGTGCCCAGCGTCGGCGACCGCCCGCCGCGGCGCCTGCCGCGGCATGCGCTCGCCCAGGCCGTGCAGGGCCGCTACGAGGAAATCTTCGAGATGGTGCAGGCCGAGCTGCGCCGGTCCGGCTTCGAGGAACTGGTGCGCGCCGGCATGGTGCTCACCGGCGGCGCCTCGAAGATGGAAGGCGTGGTCGAACTGGCCGAGGAGATGTTGCAGATGCCGGTGCGCGTGGGCGTGCCGCAGCACGTCACCGGCCTGGGCGAAGTGGTCAACAACCCCGTCCACGCCACCGGCGTGGGGCTGCTGCTGATGGGCAGCCAGATCGAGAACCCCCGGCGGCCGGTCCTGCGCGCCGGTCGCGCCGGGAGTTTTCTCTCGAAGCTGAAGAATTGGTACCGGGGGGAGTTCTGATGAAGACGCAGAAGCGGGAATGGGGAATAGGGAATGGGGAATGGGTCGTGCGAGGCGCACGAAGGAAACGACGATGACGAAAATTTCAGTGAAAGCCCCGATCCGGGACGAAGCAATGGGTAGCGAGGACCCAACCATTCCCCTCATTCCCCATTCCCCACTCCCGCTCGTCAAAGCACCACATAACTAAAAAACCCCGATAAAAGAGGACAAAGTCATGGCACATTTCGAGCTGGTTGAAAAAATGGCCCCGAACGCGGTCATCAAGGTGGTCGGCGTGGGCGGCGGTGGCGGCAATGCCGTGGCGCACATGGTCAGCAGCAGCGTCGACGGGGTGGAGTTCATCACCGCCAACACCGACGCGCAGGCGATCAAGAACTGCGGCGCCAAGCTGCAGCTGCAGCTCGGCGGCAACGTCACCAAGGGCCTGGGCGCGGGTGCGAACCCGGAAGTCGGCCGCCAGGCCGCGCTCGAGGACCGCGAGAAGATCATGGATGCGCTGCAGGGCGCCGACATGGTGTTCATCACCGCCGGCATGGGCGGCGGCACCGGTACCGGCGCGGCGCCGGTGGTGGCGCAGCTGGCCAAGGAGATGGGCATTCTCACGGTGGCCGTGGTCACCAAGCCGTTCCCGTTCGAAGGCCGCCGGCGCATGCAGGTCGCGCTCAAGGGCATCGACGAGCTGAGCCAGCACTGCGATTCGCTGATCACGATCCCGAACGAGAAGCTGATCACCGTGCTGGGCCGCAACGCGACCATGATCCAGGCGTTCCGCGCGGCCAACGACGTGCTGCTCGGCGCCGTGCAGGGCATCGCCGACCTGATCGTGCGCCCGGGCCTGATCAACGTCGACTTCGCCGACGTGCGCACAGTGATGAGCGAGATGGGCCTGGCGATGATGGGTACCGGCCACGCACGCGGCGACGACCGCGCGCAGGCCGCCGCCGAGTCGGCGATCCAGAACCCGCTGCTCGACGACGTCAACCTGGCCGGCGCCAACGGCATCCTGGTCAACATCACCGCGGGCCCGGACTTCACCATGGCCGAGTTCGACGAGGTCGGCCGCACGGTGGAGAACTTCGCCAGCGAGGATGCGACCGTGGTCATCGGCACCGTGCTCGACCCGGACATGCAGGACGACGTCCGCGTCACCGTGGTCGCCACCGGCCTCAACCGCGCGGTCGCGCGGCAGACGGTACGCGCCGACGACCGCGATTACGGCCGCGAGACCGGCCGTCGCCCGCAGGTGCAGCTGATCCACAACCAGGGCAAGCGCGACGGCACCACCGGGATGCTGATCGACGAGGTCGCCGATCCGTATACCCCGGGCAACGGCATCGCCTCGGCCCTGCGTGGCCGCAGCGGCTCCGCCGCCGGTGCCGCCAGCGAGGCCGCGACCCCGCCGGTGGCCGACTTCGGCGGCGACAGCAGCTACCTGGACATCCCGGCGTTCCTCCGCCGCCAGGCCGACTGAGCACCAAAAAAGGGGACGGAGGTAATTAAATGCCTCCGTCCCCTTCGCGTCGGATGTGAACCGCGGGGCATTTAATTACCTCCGTCCCCTTTTTGGTTTCTTCTGTTCAGGTTCAGGCTTCCGAGGAGTAAACTCCGCGTCCTGATGCTTCCCCAGCGCACCCTCAAGAATGTCATCCGCGCCACCGGCGTCGGCCTGCACAGCGGCGAGAAGGTCTACCTGACCCTGCGCCCGGCTGCCGCCGACACCGGCATCGTGTTCCGCAGGGTGGACCTGGATCCGGCGGTGGACATCAAGGCGGACGCCGAGCTGGTCACCGAGACCATGCTCTGCACCGGCCTGTCGGTCGGCGAGGCCAGGGTGATGACCATCGAGCACCTGATGTCGGCCTTCGCCGGCCTGGGTATCGACAACGCCTATGTCGAGCTGTCCGCGGCCGAGGTACCGATCATGGACGGCTCGGCCGGTCCGTTCGTGTTCCTGCTGCAGTCGGCGGGCCTGGTCGACCAGGCCGCGCCCAAGCGCTTCATCCGCATCAAGCATCCGGTCGAGGTCCGCGACGGCGACAAGGTCGCCCGGTTCGTGCCCCACGACGGCTTCAAGCTCGACTTCACCGTCGAGTTCAACCACCCGGCCATCCCGACCGCGCAGTCGCGGGCGGTGGTCGAGTTCTCGGCCGAGACCTACATCAGGGAAGTCAGCCGCGCCCGCACCTTCGGCTTCATGCGCGACCTGGAGTTCATGCGCGAGCGGAACCTGGGCCTGGGCGGCTCGATGGACAACGCCATCGTCCTTGACGAATTCCGGGTGCTCAACGACGACGGCCTGCGCTACGCCGACGAATTCGTGCGCCACAAGATCCTCGACGCGGTGGGCGACCTGTACCTGGCCGGCCACCCGATCATCGGCGCCTACGAGGCGCACAAGTCGGGCCACGCCCTGAACAACAAGCTGGTCCGCGCCCTGCTGTCCGAGCAGTCCGCCTGGGAAGAGGTGACCTTCGAGGATCCGGCCCAGGCCCCGGCTTCCTATGTAGGCGCGGCCGCAGCCGCAACCTGAGACGCCCGTCACACTCCGGCGCACTGTCGCCGCGTCCGACCTGCTGCGATTCATTTCGCTAACGATTTCTTAACGAAATCGCGGGCTTGCTTAACTTTTCACGTCCCCTTGACCCGTTAGGATTGCCCGTCGCCGGCCGGACCCTCCTCCAGGGACGCCAGTGCGGCAGCCAGGGCTTCGCGCGTGGCTGCCGACAGCGGGATGGGGCGGCGAGGGGCCGGAGGATCCGGCCACAGCGGCGAAGTCGCGGTCTTGACCACGACCTCGTCGCATTGCAGCCCCACGACACGGGCTGCGTCGAGGAGCTCGGCCGAAGCGAGGCGCAGGCGCGCCCGCCAGACCGGCGAATCGACGAGGAATACCAGCCTGGCGCCTTCCACGTTCGCGAACCTCGCGTGCGCGGCGACGGAAGGAGGCAGGTGGGGACGCAGCCGCTGTTCCAGGGCGTCGAGCCAGAGGGCCCGGCGCAAGGGATCGGCGGTACTGCCGGCAAAGAGCGCATCGAGGGCTTTTTGCGGGCCAGCAGGGCGCGTGGAGCGCTCGGACTTGGACATCGCATGACTTTACACAACCCGTTGCACAACTTGATCGCCAACCTGCGCACCCGCATCGGGCACGCCGTCGACCATGCGGGCGCGGTCGCCTCGCGCCAGCCGCTGGTCGCCGCAACCGTGCTGCTGGCCGCGGGCATAGCGCTGGGCGCCGGCGCGCGGACGGGCGTCGGTTTCGCCCAGGTCACGATGCTGCAGGCGCATGCCGCCGAGCAGCAGGAGCAGCTGGTCGCGGTGCAGCGCCAGGCCCAGCAGGAGATCAATGCCCTGGCCGCGCGCGTCGGCGAGCTGCAGGCCCAGGCCAACCGCCTCAATGCGCTGGGCGAGCGCCTGGCCCACGTGGGCAAGTTCGACGACGGCGAGTTCGACTTCCAGGCGCCAGTGGGCGTGGGCGGCGAAGGCCCGGTCCGCGACATGCCGTCGGCCGAGCTGCGCGCCAGCCTCGACCAGCTCGACACCCAGTTCGACGCCTCCGGTGCACAGCTGTCGGTGCTCGAGTCGCTGCTGTTCAACCAGAAGCTCGACCGCGAGGCCATGCCGTCGCGCACGCCGATCGCCGGCAGCTACATCACCTCGCGCTTCGGCCGCCGCGCCGATCCCTTCGGCCGCGGCAGCCAGTACCACCGCGGCATCGATTTCCACGCCAACACCGGCGATCCGGTCCTGGCCGTCGGCAGCGGCGTGGTCAGCTATGCCGGCGTCCGCTCCGGCTACGGCAAGGTCGTCGAGATCGACCATGGCAACGGTTACGTGACCCGCTATGCGCACAATTCCGGCCTGCTGGTGCACGTCGGCGACCTGGTGCGCGCCGGCCAGCAGGTGGCCCGTGCCGGCTCCACCGGCCGCTCCACCGGGGCCCACGTCCACTTCGAGGTCTGGGATCGCGGCCGCGTGGTGGACCCCCGCAAGTTCCTGTAGTCACCCTTGATTCCTCGAGGGGCGCCTCCACGATACAATCCGTAGTTGCCGTGAAAAGGGCGCCTCGCGCCCTTTTTCGTTTCCGGGCCGGTCCCGGCCCGCCATCCGGATACACAATGTTCAATCGTTTGCTTACCAGCGTCTTCGGCAGCCGTAACGAGCGCCTGCTCAAGCAACTCGGCGGCATCGTCAAGAAGATCAACGCGCTCGAGCCGCAGATGAAGGCGCTCAGCGACGAACAGCTCAAGGCCAAGACGCCGGAGTTCCAGCAACGCATCGCCGACGGCGAATCGCTCGACAAGATCCTGCCCGAGGCCTTCGCGGTCTGCCGCGAGGCCAGCATCCGCGTCCTGGGCATGCGCCACTACGACGTGCAGCTGATCGGCGGCATGGTCCTGCACATGGGCAAGATCGCCGAGATGCGCACCGGCGAGGGCAAGACCCTGGTCGGGACCCTGCCGACATACCTCAATGCCCTCACCGGCAAGGGCGTGCACGTGGTCACGGTCAACGACTACCTGGCGCGCCGCGACTCGGCCTGGATGGGCCGGCTGTACAACTGGCTGGGCCTGAGCGTCGGCGTGGTCTACCCGGGCATGCCGCACCAGGACAAGCACGCGGCCTACGGCGCGGACATCACCTACGCCACCAACAACGAGATCGGCTTCGACTACCTGCGCGACAACATGGCGCTGTCGAAGAACGACCGTTTCCAGCGCGGCCTCAACTTCGCCATCGTCGACGAGGTCGACTCGATCCTGATCGACGAGGCCCGTACCCCGCTGATCATTTCCGGCCCTACCGACGACTCGCCGGAGCTGTACATCAAGGTCGACCAGATCGTCCCGCACCTCACCCGGCAGAAGGAAGAGGAAGGCGAGGGCGACTACTGGGTCGACGAGAAGGGCAAGCAGGTGCACCTGTCCGAGGAAGGCCAGGAGAAGGCCGAAGGCCTGCTGCGCCAGGCCGGGATCCTCAGCGGCGACGAGGACAGCCTGTATGCCTCGCACAACATCCACGTCGTCCACCACCTCAACGCCGCGCTGCGCGCGCACGCCATCTACCAGCGCGACGTGGACTACATCGTCCGCGACGGCGAGGTGATCATCGTCGACGAATTCACCGGCCGCACCCTGGCCGGGCGCCGCTGGTCCGACGGCCTGCACCAGGCGATCGAGGCCAAGGAGCGCGTGAACGTCCAGCGCGAGAACCAGACGCTGGCGTCGATCACCTTCCAGAACCTGTTCCGCATGTACGGCAAGCTTGCCGGCATGACCGGCACCGCCGACACCGAGGCCTACGAGTTCCAGTCGATCTACGGCCTGGAAGTGGTGGTGATCCCGACCAACCGGCCGATGGTGCGCAAGGACCACCCCGACGCGGTGTTCCTCAACCGCGCCGGCAAGTACCGCGCGGTGATCAACGAGATCAAGGAAGTGCACGCCAAGGGCCAGCCGGTCCTGGTCGGCACCACCTCGATCGAAGTCTCCGAGATGCTCGGCGAGCAGCTCGATGCCGCAGGCATCCCGCACGAAGTGCTCAACGCCAAGCAGCACGAGCGCGAGGCGCAGATCGTCGCCCAGGCCGGCCGCCCGGGCGCGGTCACCATCGCCACCAACATGGCCGGCCGCGGCACCGACATCGTGCTCGGCGGCTCGCTGGAGGCGGAGATCGCAGCGATCGAGGCCGAGACCGGCGCGCCGGTCGACGAGGCCACGCGCGAGAAGCTCAAGGCCGAGTGGCAGCAGCGCCACGACCAGGTCAAGGCGGCCGGCGGCCTGCACATCCTCGGCACCGAGCGCCACGAGTCGCGGCGCATCGACAACCAGCTGCGCGGCCGCTCCGGCCGCCAGGGCGACCCGGGCTCCAGCCGCTTCTACCTGTCGCTGGAAGACAACCTGATGCGCATCTTCGCGTCCGACTGGGTGCAGAAGGTGATGGCGCGGATGGGCCTGAAGGAAGACGACATCATCGAAAGCGCGATGGTCTCCAAGCAGATCGCCAACGCGCAGCGCAAGGTCGAGTCGCACAACTTCGACATCCGCAAGAACCTGCTCGACTTCGACGACGTCAACAACGACCAGCGCAAGGTCATCTACCAGCAGCGCAACGAGCTGCTGGAAGCCGACAGCGTCAAGGAGAACATCGACGGCATCCGCGAGGACGTGGTCGCCGACCTGGTCCGCCGCTTCGTGCCGGACAACTCGGTCGACGAGCAGTGGGACATCCCCGGCCTCGAGGCCGAGCTCGCCGCCAGCTTCGGCCTGCAACCCGGGCTCGCCGACGAGATCGCGCGGCGCAAGGAAATCGACGCCGAAGCCATCGCCGAGGAAGTGCAGGACCAGGTGCGCAAGCTGTTCGAGGCCAAGGAACAGCAGGTCGGCCACGACACCATGCGCGCGGTCGAGAAGCACATCATGCTCAGCGTGCTCGACGACAACTGGAAGCAGCACCTGGCGCGCATGGACTACCTGCGCCAGGGCATCCACCTGCGCGGCTACGCCCAGAAGCAGCCGAAGCAGGAGTACAAGCACGAAGCCTTCAACCTGTTCGGCGAACTGCTGGACAAGGTCAAGCACGACATGGTGACGCTGCTGGCGCGGGTGCGTATCCGCAGTGAAGAGGAAGTCGCGGCGATGGAAGCGGCCGAGCGCGCCGCGGCCCAGCGCGTGGAGCAGCAGATGCAGTTCCAGCACGCGGACTCCGGTGGACTCGGCGCCGACGAAGAGGCGCAGCAGGCGCAGGCTCGTGCCCAGGCTGCCATGGCCAAGGTCGGCCGCAACGATCCGTGCCCGTGCGGCAGCGGCAAGAAGTTCAAGCACTGCCATGGCCAGCTGGCCTGAGGAAAGTCGGGACTCGGGACTCGGGACTCGGGACTCGGCAGGAGCGGGGGAAGCTGCGGCCGAAGAATCCGAGCCATCCATCCACGTCATGGCGGCCGTCATCGCGGACGCCACTGGCCGCATCCTCCTGGCCCGCCGCACCGAGGGCCGCGACCTGGCCGGGCTGTGGGAATTCCCGGGCGGCAAGCGCGAGCCCGGCGAGACGCCCGAAGCCGCGCTGGCGCGCGAACTGCACGAAGAACTGGGCATCGTCCCGGAGATCGGGCCGGCGGTGATCTCCGTACCCTGCCGTTACCCGCACAAGCGCCTGCGGCTGGACGTGCGCCGGGTCGACGCCTGGCAGGGCACGCCCAAGGGCCTGGACAGCCAGGCGCTGGCCTGGGTGCCGCCGCACAAGCTCACCAGCTACGCCATGCCCGGCGCCGATCGGCCGGTGGTAGCGGCGCTGCTGCAGCCGGACCGCTACCTGGTGACCCCCGCCGCCGACGATGGCGACCACGGTGCCTGGCTGGCTGCCCTGGAGCGGGCCGTCGACACCGACAGCATCCGCCGGATCCACCTGCGCAACGCCCCGCCTGCACTGGTGCGGGATGCGGCGGCCCTGTGCCGCGCCGGCGACGTCGAGGTGCTACTCAACGGCGACATCGCCCTGGCCCGCGAGTTGCGGGTAGGGGTGCACCTCAAGGCCGCGCAACTGGCCAGCTTGGGCCAGCGCCCGCTACCGGCGGCGCTACCGGTCGCCGCCTCCTGCCACGACGCCGCCGACTTGGCCCACGCCGAGCGCCTGCGTTGCGATTTCGCGGTGCTGGGGCCGGTCAAGGCGACTCCGTCCCATCCTGGGGCCCCGGGGATCGGCTGGGAGGCGTTCGCGGCCCTGCGCGAGAGCTGCACGCTGCCGATCTATGCCATCGGCGGCCTCGGCCCAGAGGACACCGCCACCGCTCGTGCGCATGGCGCCCAGGGTGTCGCGGCGATCAGGAGTTTGTGGCGCTAACGCAATTCAACTATAGTTTACATTAAATAAACTACAGTTTACTTTCGGTGAGTGCTCGAGATCCTGCGAAGCGACTCATTCGATGCTTGGTTGCGAGGATTGCGTGACCGTCAGGCGAAGACGCGTATCGAGGTCCGGATCCGCCGGCTTTCGTTGGGAAATCCGGGCCAGCACCGGGTTCTGAAACGCGGAATCTGTGAGATCAAGATCGACCATGGACCTGGTTACCGGATCTACTACATCTGTCGCAACCATATGATGGTGTTGCTGTTGTGCGGCGGTGACAAGTCCACGCAGGACCAGGACATCGAGCGCGCGCAGTACATTGCAAAGCAATGGGAGGATTCAACGTGGCCAAGACCAGAGTGAGGGAAAAGTTCGCCCGTTATGACACGGCGGACTATCTGGAAACCGAGGCCGACATCGCCGCGTACCTCACGGCGTGCGCCGAAGAGAACGATCCGGCGTTGTTCGTGGCCGCGCTCGGGGACGTCGCCCGCGCACGAAACATCACCCACCTGGCCGAACTGACGGGCTTGTCGCGCATGGGTCTCTACAAGGCATTGTCGGGAGAGGGGAATCCCAGTTTTGCGACGGTTTCCAAGGTGGCCCATGCCCTGGGCCTGAAGATCACCGTTTTACCGGTCTGAAGAAATCCCCAGGCGTCGGTATCGCGCATCAAGCCCGGCGACCTGGGCGCGCAGGGCGGACAGCTCGGCGGTATTGACCAGAATGTCGTCGGCGATCGCCAGGCGCGCTTCGCGGCTGGCCTGGGCGGCGACCATGCGCTCGGCCAGGGAGCGATCGATGCCGTCGCGCTGCAGCAGTCGCTCGATCTGGACCTCCACCGGCACGTCGACCACCAGGATCCGGTCCAGCCAGGGATAGGCAGCGCGGCCGCCGCCCTCGGCCAGCAGCGGGATCGCGGCGATGGCGTAGGGGCCGGGAGCGGCTTCGCACTCGGCGCGCAGGGCGGAGCGCACCTGCGGATGGATGATGCTTTCCAGGGTCAGTCGGGCGGCCTCGTCGTCGAAGATGCGGCGACGCATCGCCGCCCGGTCCAGGCCGCCGGAAGCGTCCAGTACGCCGGCGCCGAAAGCTTGGACTACAGCCTCGAGTCCCGGCGAACCGATGGCCACCACCTCGCGCGCGGCCACGTCGGCATCGGCCACGTACACGCCCAGGGCGGCGAACTGTTCTGCGACCGCGCTCTTGCCGGAGGCGACGCCGCCAGTGAGGCCGATGATGAAATCGCTCATGGGGCCATGCTAGCTGAGCATGGCCCGAGGCTCATGCCAGGCCGGCGAAGCGCAGGTAGGCGCCGACCAGGTCCTCGCCCCAAAAGAAGGTGATCCAGCCGGCGATGGCCAGGTAGGGCCCGAATGGAATCGGCGTGGCACGGTCGCGGCCCTTGGCGTACAGCCAGATCGAGCCGACGATGGCGCCGACCAGCGACGACAGCAGGATCGTGGGCAGGATGCCGTTCAAGCCGAACCAGGCGCCCATGGCCGCCAGCAGCTTGAAGTCGCCGTGGCCCATGCCTTCCTTGCCGGTGAGCTGCTTGAACACCCACCACACCGACCACAGGCTCAGGTAGCCGATGATGGCGCCCACCAGCGCCGGCTTGGCCGGCAGGTAGAGCGAATCGATGCTGGCCACCAGGCCCAGCCACATCAGCGGCAAGGTCAGCTGGTCGGGCAACAGCTGGGTGCGCAGGTCGATGCCGGAGGCGGCGACGAGGTAGCAGGTGAACACGATCGCGCCGAAGCCCTGCCAGCCGAAGCCGAACCTCCAGACGCAGCACAGCACCAGCAGCATGGTCAGCAGTTCGACCAACGGGTACTGGATGGAAATGGGCGCCTTGCAGTTGCGGCACTTGCCGCCCAAGGCAACCCAGCTCAGCACCGGGATGTTCTCGAACCAGGACAGCCCGTGCTTGCAGTGCGGGCAGTGCGAACGCTCGACCACGATGCCGGGCGGCGGCGGATCGTAGATCTCCGGCTCGCCCAGGATCTCCAGGCTGTCGCGCTTCCACTGCCATTCCAGGCGCCGCGGCAGGCGCAGGATCACCACGTTGAGGAAGCTGCCGAGCATCAGGCCGAGGCCGGCGGCGAGGGGATAGCCCAAAGCGGGGTTCTGGTCCAGAAAGGCCATTCGGGTCCTTTTGCTGTCGCGCGCAAGGCGCGCTCCTGCGGCTTCAGATCGCGGCGGCGAGCTTGAAGATCGGGAGGTACATGCCGACCACCATCGCGCCCACGATGCCGCCGATGAAGATCATGATCAGCGGCTCGAGCAGGCTGGACAGCGCGTCGACCGCGTTGTTGACCTCCTGCTCGTAGAACTCCGCCACCTTGTACAGCATCGCGTCCAGGGCGCCGGCTTCCTCGCCGATGGCGGCCATCTGGATCACCATGTGCGGGAACAGGCCGACCTGCTTCATCGCCATGTTCACCTGGTAACCGACCGAGACGTCGTCGCGGATGCGCTTGACTGCCTGTTCGTACACCGTGTTGCCGGTGGCGCCGGCAACGATGTCCAGCGCCTCCACCAGCGGCACGCCGGCCTGGAAGGTCACGGCAAGGGTGCGAGAGAAGCGGGCGATCGCCGAGTTGTGCATGATCTGGCCGACGACGGGCAGCTTCAGAATCGCCCGGTCGAGGAAATGCTGGACCTTCAGCGAACGATTCTTGATGTAGATGAGACCGCCGATAGTGCCGCCCACAACGAACAGCACCGCCCACCACCAGGCGATCATGAAGTCCGAGGCGGCGATGATCATCTTGGTGAACGCTGGCAGGTCCGCGCCGAAGCTGGCGAACACGTTCTGGAACTGCGGCACCACGAAGATCAACAGCACGGCGCTGACCAGGATCGCCACCGCGATCACCGTCGCCGGATAGAACAGGGCCTTCTTGATCTTGCCCTTCAGCGATTCGATGTTTTCCTTGTAGCTGGCGATGGTGTCGAGCACCGTCTCCAGCACGCCCGCGGTCTCGCCGGCATGGACCAGGTTGCGGTAGAGCTCGTCGAACTGCACCGGGTGCTTGCCCAGCGATTCATGCAGCGAGCTGCCGCCCTCGATGCTGCTGCGGATGTCGCTGTAGAGCTCCTTGGCCTTGGGGTTCTTCTGCCCGCCGGCGATGATCTCCAGGCCGCCGACGATCGGCACGCCGGACTTCATCATCGTGGCGAGCTGGCGGCTGAACACCGCGATGTCGCCCGGGGTCACCTTCTTGCCGGCGCTGCCGAACAGTGGCTTGGGCTTGGGCCGCACCGAGGTCGGGGTGATGCCCATCTTGCGCAGCTCGGCGCGAACGAAGTTCTCGCTCTTGGACGGCTGCTCGCCCTTCATCTTGGTGCCGCGCTTGTCGACGCCTTCCCAGACGTAGAGCTTCAGCTCGTCGCGGAGGCTGCTCTTTGCGGCGGATCGGCTGGCTGCCATGGCGTCAGTCCTTGGTCACGCGGTTGATTTCGGCGAGGCTGGTGATGCCGTTCTTGACCTTGAGCATGGCCGACTGGCGCAGGTCGCGCACCTTCGACTGCTGCGCGGCCTCGGCGATCTGCTGCACGTTGCCGCCGGCCAGGACAATCGCCTGGATCTCCTCGGTCATCGGCATCACCTGGTAGATGCCGGTACGGCCCTTGTAACCCTCTGTGCATTCGGAACAGCCGCCGGCCTCGTAGATGGTCATGCCGGCCTTGATCTCTTCCTCGGTGAAGCCTTCGGCCAGCAGTGCGGCTTCCGGCAACTCCTGCGGTTTCTTGCAGGCGTCGTGCAGGCGCCTGGCCAGGCGCTGGGCGATCACCACGGTGACCGAGGAGGTGATGTTGAACGGGGCGATGCCCATGTTCATCAGGCGGGAGATCGTCTGCGGCGCATCGTTGGTGTGCAGCGTGGAGAGCACCATATGGCCGGTCTGAGCGGCCTTGACCGCGATTTCCGCGGTTTCCAGGTCGCGGATTTCGCCGACCATGATCACGTCCGGGTCCTGGCGCAGGAAGGAGCGCAGCGCCGCGGCGAAGGTCATGCCGCGCTTGACGTTCTGCTGCACCTGGTTGACGCCGGGCAGGCGGATTTCCACCGGGTCCTCGACGGTGCTGATGTTGCGCGACTCGTCGTTGAGGATGTTCAGCGCCGTGTACAGGGACACGGTCTTGCCCGAGCCGGTGGGGCCGGTGACCAGGACCATGCCATACGGCTTGGCGATGGCGTCGAGGAACAGCTGCTTCTGGTCCTCCTCGTAGCCCAGCTTCTCGATGCCGAGCTTGGCCGCGCCGCCGTCGAGGATACGCAGCACGATCTTCTCGCCGAACAGGGTCGGCAGGGTGCTGACGCGGAAGTCGATCTGCTTGGTCTTGCTCAGGTTGAGCTTGATGCGGCCGTCCTGCGGCACGCGCTTCTCGGCGATGTCGAGCTGCGACATCACCTTCAGGCGCGCGGCGATGCGCGGGCTCATCTTCACCGGCACCTTGGCCACCTGCTTGAGGATGCCGTCGATGCGCAGGCGCACCCGGTACTCGGTTTCGTAGGGTTCGAAGTGGATGTCCGAGGCGCCGCGGCGGATGCTGTCGACCAGCACCTTGTTGACGAACTTGACCACCGGGGTGTCGTCGCCCTTGGCGTCGACGCCGGCTTCGCCGCCGTCCAGGTCGTCGTCGTCGCCGCTGCTGACGTCGAGGTTCTCGAAGTCCTCGTCCTCGTCGCCGCCGCCCATGGCGTCTTCCAGGGCGTTGGCCGACTCCAGCCACTTGTCGATCGCGGCCTTGATCCGGTCCTCGTCGACCAGGATCGCCTCGACCGCGAGGTTGGTCTGGAACTTGAAGTCGTCCAGGGCGCGGGTGTTGGTCGGATCCGCGATGCCCACGAACAGGCGCTTGCCGCGCTTGAACAGCGGCAGGGCGCAATGCTTGCGCACCAGTTCTTCGCTGACCATCTTGATCGCGGTCTGGGTGGGGTCCATCGCGCTGATGTCGAAGAGCGGCATGCCGAACTCGATCGCGTTGGCGGCAGCCATCTGCGCCGGCATCACCAGCTTGTTCTCGATCAGGTACTGGGCGATGGGCTTGCGGGCCTTGCCGGCCGCGTCCAGGGCCTCGCGGGCCGCGTCCTCGGCCAATGCCCCGTCCATGACCAGGCGCCGGGCGATGCCGGTGATCCCCACCAGGTTGGCGTGCAAGGCGGTCGCCATCGCGAAACCCTCTCAATTCCCCATCCCGGACTTTACCGCAATCCCCCCGCCCCGCGAATGCCACGCCCGTCACAGTCCGCCCCGTGGGAGCGGCGGAAGCCGCGATATCCGCTACCCTTGCCACCAGGGGGACCAAGAATGCACCTATCCATCATCCTGCCCGCCAAGAACGAGGCTCCCGGCCTGCGCCAGACCCTGCCGGGCCTGCGCGCCCTGTTCCCGGAGGCGGAAGTCATCGTCGTCGACGACGGCTCCACCGACGACACCGCGGCCGTGGCCACCGAATACGGTGCGCGTGTCCTCTCGGCGCCGTACTCCATGGGCAATGGTGCGGCCATCAAGCGCGGGGCGCGCGCCGCCAGCGGCGAGATCCTCGTGTTCATGGACGCCGACGGGCAGCACGACCCGGCACTGATCCCGCGCCTGCTGGAGAAGCTGGACGAGGGCTACGACATGGTCGTGGGCGCGCGCAGCGGCAGTGGGCAGGCGAACGTCGGCCGTGGCCTGGCCAATGCCTTCTACAACCGCCTGGCGACCTGGATGACCGGTCATCGCATCGCGGACCTGACCTCCGGGTTCCGTGTCGCGAGGGCAGAGCGCTTCCGCCAGTTCCTGCACCTGCTGCCGAACGGGTTCAGCTACCCGACCACGAGCACCATGGCGTTCTTCCGCAGCGCGTATCCCGTGGCCTATGTGCCGATACCGGTGGCGGCGCGGATCGGAAAGAGCCATATCAAGCCGGTGCGTGACGGGTTGCGATTCCTGCTGATCATTTTCAGGATTGCGACGTTGTACTCGCCGTTGAAGCTATTTGCTCCGGTGGCCCTGTCATTTGTGGGGATGGGCTTGGGTTGGTACGGGTGGACCTTCTTTTACGAGGGCAGGTTCACGAACATGAGCGCGTTGTTGTTAAGTGCGGCGGTCATCGTCTTTCTAATTGGCCTGATTTCCGAGCAAATCACCGGTCTAACGTATCGTCGCGTCGAGTAAAACGGTGCTCACATGAAAGATATTCGAACAGCGGCGGATTTAGCCATCAACGGTGCTCCGCCGGCGTTCTCCGAGCCTCTTCACGTAGGTCGCCCCAACCTTGGCGATCGCGATAGTTTGCTTCGCTACACAACGGAACTTTATGACCGTCGCTGGTTAACAAACAACGGTCCCTTGGTGCAGGAACTCGAGGCACGAATTTCGCAGCGCCTGGGAGTCCGCCATTGCGTGGCGATGTGCAACGGTACTATCGCTTTGGAAATTGCGATTCGTGCGCTGAACTTGCAAGGTGAGGTGATTGTTCCCTCGTATACCTTTATCGCTACCGCGCATGCGCTTCATTGGCAAGCGATTACGCCTGTCTTCGCAGACATCGATCCGGCTACTCATAATCTGGATCCGGCCTCCGTTCGCAAGATGATCACTCCCCGTACCACCGGCATCATCGGCGTGCACTTGTGGGGGCGACCGGCCCCGGTGGCGGCGTTGCAGGAGATCGCCGATGAAAACGGACTCCAGCTCCTGTTCGACGCGGCGCATGCATTCGATTGCGCGTATCAAGGGAGAAAGATAGGCGGCAGTGGACGTTGCGAGGTACTAAGCTTCCACGCCACGAAAGTGTTCAATACCTTTGAGGGAGGAGCGGTTGTCACCAATGACGATACGCTAGCCGAAGATGTTCGCTTGATGCGCAACTTCGGTTTTCGAGGCTACGACACGGTTGTCCATCCAGGCACAAACGGCAAAATGCCGGAGATAAACGCAGCAATGGGCCTGGTCAACCTCGAAGCAATGCCCGCCTTCGTTGAAGCAAATCGTCGGAACTATGGTGATTACGTCACCGCGCTGGCCGGTGTGAGGGGATTGAAATTGCTGGAATATGATCCAGCAACGGATCCGAACTACCAGTATGTGGTTGTCGAAGTAGACGGCGGTCGCCGCGATGCCATCGTCTCCGCTCTTCAGGCCGAAAACATACTCGCGCGAAAGTACTTCTGGCCAGGCTGCCATCGCATGCAGCCATATCGCGAGCTTTACCCACATGCAGGCCTGCTTCTGGAGCAGACCGAGTCCGTCGCCGAGCGCGTAATTGTGCTGCCTACTGGCCCTGCGCTACCGGAAGGCGCCGTATCCGCGATAGCAACGGTATTCCGGCTGGTGGGAGCTGCTGCGTGAAAGTTGCAGTGATGCAGCCATATTTCTTTCCGTACATCGGCTATATCCAACTGATGTATGCCGTCGATGCATTCGTGATCTTCGATGACGTCCAATACATAAATCGTGGCTGGATCAACCGCAACAGGATCCGCGGGGAGAGTGGCCCGATCTGGTTGACGATGCCGGTACGAAAAGCAAGTCGCAGCCTTCCCATCAATCAACGTTTCTATGAGCTTTCTGGGGCAGATTGTGTCAGGTATGTCGAGCGATGCCTGAGCACGAGCTACGCGAAAGCAGATTACAAGGCCGAATCAATGCGTCTGATTTCGGCGCTTCTGGATCATGGTGAAAGCAATGTCGCGACCGCCAATACCCGTTTGCTGACCGGCCTCGCGCGAATGCTGGGAATCGAGTGCGAGTTCATGCTCTCTTCTCAAATAGAGAAGCCCGGCGAGCTTAAGGGGCAAGCCAAGGTGCTAGATATCTGTCAGCGAGTTGGGGCGACCCATTACGTAAACTTGCCCGGGGGGAAGGCGCTATACGATGCGTCGACTTTCGAGGAAGCTGGCTTGAGCCTGTCGTTTCTAAATACACTTGTTGCGCCTGCTGTCTTGGGCGGCGAGCCGCAGTACCTTTCCATAATCGATGGGCTGATGCATAAGGGTGTAGTCGGAGCAAAAGCACAACTTACTTTGTATGAATTGCAGGCTGGTTGATGGCAGCAGTCAGTAACGTCGTTGCGATTCACGGGGTGCCTCGTTCTGGTACGAGTTGGCTCGGGCAACTGTTTAATAGCAATCCAAGAGTCGCTTATCGATATCAACCGTTCTTTTCTTATGCGTTTCGTGGCCGGATAAACGAGAACTCAAGTCCGGTTGACGTTCAATCTTTTTTTTCCGATCTGCTTGCAACTAACGATCCTTTCGTTCTTCAGACTGGATCTGCGAGGATGGCTGAGAAAGCGCCGGTATTCGACAAGGAAGATGCAACCCATCTGGTTTACAAAGAGGTTCGATTCCATAGCCTTCTTCCTCATCTAATGACTGTTTCCCCGTCAATGAGGGTGGTCGGGATCGTGAGGGATCCGCGGTCGGTTCTTGCTTCCTGGATGCGCGCCCCGCGCGAATTTGATCCGTCATGGGAACTAGAAAGCGAGTGGCGTAACGCAACTAAGAAAAACGCAGGATTGGAAGAAAACTGGTTTGGCTTTGAGCGTTGGAAGGTTTTCGCAAATCTGATGCTGAGCCTCGAGAGCCAATACCCGAGCCGTGTCCGCTTGATCCGATACGAGGATCTGGTGGCGGCTCCTCAGGACGAATTGGCCAGTCTCATGACCTTTTGCAACCTGGGACTCGACAATCAGTCGATCCAATTCGTAAAAGACTCCACCTCCCAAGACGACGGCGATACGTACGGTGTATTTCGCCGGCGTGCCCTGGGTAGCCCGGGGTCGGAGCTGAACCCGGATATTGGAAGAATGATGGTGGAAGAGCTACGTGGTACACCGCTTTTCCAGTTCCTCGCTGGGTAGATGGAAGACGGGATGAGTCTAGCCTCGCGCACCCACCGTGCCACGCTTTGGAGCGGCGCGGATGGCGCGTTGCGCGCGATCTTTGGATTTGCGATCACAGTGGTGCTTGCTCGCCTTGTATCACCAGCTGAGTTCGGTTTGATGGCCATCGTCTTGGTGTTTAGCGCGGTAGCCAATGTCTTTGTCGACTCTGGATTATCTACGGCCTTGATTCAGCGCCAAGATGTCGGTCGGCGCGAAGAGTCAACCGTCTTCCTGTTCAATATTGTCGTGGCCCTCGTGGCGGCACTGGCACTCTCGTTGTGCGCTCCACTAATTGCAAGATTCTTCGTGGAACCCGAGCTAGAGGGCATAACCCGATTGATGGCGGTTAGCGTGGTGATTGGAGCGTTCGGATCGATACATACCACGCTTCTAGTCAAGACGCTGAACTTTCGTCCCCTCACCCTGGCCACATTCTGGTCGTGGGCCATCTCGGGGGGCGTGGCGGTGCTGCTCGCCTCGAACGGGTACGGTGCATGGAGTCTCGCGTGGCAACTGGTGATCCAGTTGACCGTTTCGACGCTGCTGCTGTGGGTTTCACATCGTTGGCGCCCTGAAATGATCTTCGATCGGGTGGCCTTCCGTGGGCTTTTTTCCTTTGGCTTCCATGTAATGGCGGCCAATATCGTGGATTCCCTCTATACAAGGATTTATAGCGTCGTTATTGGAAAGATCTTCAGCGCAGCTGATCTTGGGTTCTATACCCGGGCGCAGTCCACCCAGCAGTTGCCTACTACGCTCCTGACAAACATGCTCAATCGGGTTGCCTTGCCCGCTTTTTCTAGAACGGCCACCGACAAGCTGTCCTTGCAGAAGGCATTCGCCAAGGCTTCCCGCATGATCATGTTCGTCAATCTGCCTCTCATGGCCGGATTAGCCGTCACCGCGGAACCACTGGTTGTCTTTCTGTTTGGCGCCCGTTGGCTCCCGGTTGTGCCGCTGTTGCAGGTTCTTTGCTTGGTCGGAGCAGTCTGGCCTTTGCAAGTACTCAACGTGAGTGCCTTGCTGGCCCAAGGCCATTCCAGACTGGTGCTCAGGCTAGAGTTCATCAAGAAGGGCGTCGGTGTTCTTGCCCTGGTTATCGCCAGTAGATATGGGCTGTTGGCTATCGCATGGAGTCAAGTAGCGACCGCAGCCCTGTCGTATGTCGTGAATTGTTTCTATACCGGCCGCCTCCTGGAGTTTGGGGCGATTTCGCAATTGCGTGTCTTGCTGGGAATATTCGTTTCTTCGTTCATAATGGTTGCAGCGGTGTGGCTGCTTGGGCCTCACGTCATTGGGGGGGCGAGCCTTCAACTTCTTGTGTTGGTTCCAGTGGCGGCGGCCGTCTATTTGATTGCAAGCATGGTCTTTGGTTTGTCTCACGTTCGAGAATTTTCACGATTCTTGCGGCTTGTTCTCAGGTAATCCTGGTGGCTATTCCGGAAGACAACTTGAGAAGGGACTTGTCGCCGCATGGAGGTCCCGATGTCACGGTCTGCATAACGACATGCAACCAGCGGGACTATGTCGCGCAGTGCTTGTTGAGCGTGCTTGACCAAGGAGGCCGGCGCCTTCTGGAGGTTATTGTTGGGGACGACTGTTCGGACGATGGAACCAGCGAGATCGTCGCCCTGATTGCCAAGCAACATCCGCATCTCGTGACCCATATCCGCCATGGTTCGAGGTTGGGTCCATCTAAGAACACGCAGTTTCTTATGCGGCTCGCCAAGGGCCGCTACGTGGCCAGGCTGGATGGTGACGACTACTGGTTTCCAGGAAAGATCGATGCCCAAGCGGCGTATCTCGACCAACATGCTGACTGCGTAGCCGTTTATACGAATGCAGTTACCGTCACCGAAGCTGGACAACGCATTGGCTTATTCAATGATGTTGGAGATGCCACTTTCGATCTTGCGGCGATGGTTCGTCGAGGCAACTTTCTCAATAACAGTTCCGTCATGATCCGATCGGAACTGGTAGGTTCTTGGCTGGAGATTGCGGACGACCTGATCGACTATCGGGCGCATTTGCTTCACGCGAGACGCGGGGTTCTTGCCCAGATAAGTAAACCTTTTGTTGCGTATCGCGTGAACACTATTGGATCCATGGTTTTGTCCCGGAACGAGACAGTGCGAAGGCTTTACTGGGAGGCTATTCTGAGTGTGCCTCGGGAAGCTGTTGGAGATTGGGACTACGCCTGGGGGCTTGCGAACTTTCTGAGCCGCGTAGCCGTGCGGGCGATACGTACAAGGGATATGGGGTTGGTCCGCGAATGGTGGCCGAGGGTTGTATCCGAATCTCCTCGCGGCTCTCTCGTTGTTGGGGTAATGGCGATGTGGGATCTCTTCCGCGCGCTTGGCTTCTGGGGGAAGCATCGCCTTTGTAAGCTGCTGGGTGGACACTGCGTTCCGGTGCTCCACCACAGATGAGCGTTGGAGTAAATGCATTGAACTTGGTGAAGTTGGCTCGATACGCCTTGGCACGCTGGGTTCCCGGCGGTAGCCGATTCTGCGAGATATGTGCTCATCAGGTGCGGGGGTTCATGCCCTATCGAGATGGGCGCCGGCCGCCGCTGATGCACGCGCTCCAGGTGGTTGGTAGCGATGTGACCAACTTTGAGTGCCCACGCTGTGGCGCGCACGATCGCGAACGTCACCTGTTTCTGTACTTGAAAGCGTCGGGCTTGATGGAAGGAATGCGAGAAGCTCGGATTCTGCATTTTGCCCCGGAGCGTCGTTTATCCAAGATCATTTGCGCGACGAGGCCCCTAAGCTATACGAAGTGTGATTTGTATCCAGATGCACCGGATGTGCTACCAGTGAACATCGAGGCAATGCCTTTTGCCGACAATGCGTTCGATATCGTTATCGCCAATCATGTTTTGGAGCATGTGTCGGACGATCTACAGGCGTTGAGGGAGATTTCACGAGTCCTTCGCTCCGGTGGGGTCGCCATTTTGCAAACACCATATAGCGCGACCCTGCGGCATACCTGGTTCGATCCTGGAATCATTGAACCGGAAGCGAGGCGGCAGGCGTATGGCCAAGAGGATCACGTTCGCCTCTATGGCCAAGATATTGTTGCGAGATTCGCGTCCACGGGTCTTCGTCCGATGGTTCGGAGTCACGCCGAGTTACTGCCTGATGTAGACGTACGGAAGGCCGGAGTTAACGCGGCAGAGCCCTTTTTGGCTTTTGAAGCACCTTGAGCGTGCGAGATCAGTCGACTCGCGGCACCCCGTATCTTGATAAGAGAACTACCTTCCGTAGCTGAAAGCGAACAGTGTTGAACCATCGGCGTGTTGTAATGGATCGAGTTCCTTGGACGAGTTTTCGCCGTTCCCTTAGCGCCCTGGCTTCATGGAAGGGTGCTGTGATTGCAGGGAAATAGACGTCGCGCCAGAGTCGCGTGTCGCGACGCGCCAAGCTCATCAAGGCTCCTTCGACCGAAAGGGCGAGTAGATGCGCGATCAGTATCGGAATAACCCAGATCCCTGGCGTGAGAACGGCCAAAGATAGGGTTTTGTTTCGCTCGCTTAGTCGTCTGCGACGCACGGTTGTGCGTAGTCCGTCGGCACCAACACGGTTTCCACCGAAGCTACTACCTTGGCGGTGCCGATATCCACTCATAGAAAGCGCTTTCACTTCTACGCCTCGGAGCCGGGCTAGGCCGCACAGGTAAAGATCTTCCGCGACTGACCCCATCCACTCCGGAAATCCCCCGAGAGATTGCCATGTTTCCCGCGGGCACCAAAGGCAGGCGCCAATTACATACGCAACTTCGGCGCGGGCCTCTCTATTCGGAATTGGGTTGAAGAACGGATCTACCAGGCATCCCCTGTCAACCAAATCACCGGTTTCCCAGTCATATTGTGGAAGGGTGAGGATGGCCGGCGCACCGCCATATTCCGCTGCGCTGATGAGACTTCGAATAGCGTCCTTCTCCAAGGCTGCGTCATTGTTCAAAAGCAGAACGAAGTCGCCACGCGCCCTTTCCACCATGCGATTATTGCTTACGCAGTACCCAACATTCTCGTAAGAAACCAGAAGCTCTACTTGCGGGTAGCAGCGCCTAATCAAGTCGACTGAAGAGTCACTGGATGCATCATCGTGCACCAGAACTTCGAAATCGAAATCACAATCTTGCGCCCATACAGAGTCGAGGCATGCTTGAAGCAGCTTCTCCCCATTGTAGTTTGCTATGCAAACGGATACGCGGGGTCGCGCAGGTGTATTCAGGCCTGGGTGGTAAACCAATGCCATGTTTGGCGCAACCCTTCCTCAAGAGAAGTGCTAGGGAACCAGTCGAATTGTGATTTAGCAGCAGTCGGGTCTGCAACGATTGTATGGATGTCGACCAGACGGGAAGGCTGGTAGACGCGCTCAATCGTTTGCCCAGTCACCGCATCGATGTGATCTACCAGCGTATCCAACGAGATGCCTTCTCCGCTCGCGGCGTTGAAAACCTGCGCTCCGCGGTCAATGGGCGTCACCAGAGCTCGATGGCAGAGGGCGACGAAGTCGTCGATGTACAGATAATCGCGAACTGATTCGCCATCGAAGATGGTTAGTGGTTTTGCATGCAATGCGCAATCGAACGCCGTAGGGATGATGCCGAAGCCATTCCTGGCCGACTGGCCCGGTCCGTAGATATTCGATGGCCGGAGCAAGATTGCTGTGCCGTCGTACTGAGTTGCCCAAGCGTGAAAGAAGTGCTCCGCAGCCGCTTTACCCGCTCCGTGGTAGGAGCGTGGTCTTAGTGGGTCTATTTCCCGAGCAGGATCCGCTCTGTCCCCATATAAGGTGCCCCCTGACGATAGAAAGATCACCCGGCACGATGGCGCGTACTGCAGTGCCTCTATTAGAGCCAGCGTGGTCTTCAGATTTCCGTCCAGTTGAGGCTGGGCGGCGCTGCTCACCGGTGTGCTGCGGGATGCTGCATGAATTACCGCATCGCAACCATCTAGCAGGGCCGAAAAATGCGATGGATCATCAAACGGAGCGACCACATTCGAAATGCCAGGCTGGCGGAAAATGGCTTGAGATCGCGTCGCAGCGATAACTGGATTTCCTGACTTCGCGATTGACTCACACAGGTGTCTGCCGATGAACCCAGAGGCGCCCAGGACTAGGATTGAGCTGCTCATATGCGAGATTCGCAGAGAAGTTCATGATAGAGATTCGCATAGCGGCCTGCACAATCGTCCCAAGTCCCAATCTCCCTTGATACCCAAGCGCGCCCCTGTTCACCCATGCGTCGGTTCACCATGCCGTCTTCTAGCGTCTCCAATGCGGTTCCCACCTCTGCGGGGCCCTTGCATATCATGCCGTTCAACCCATGCTGGATGATGTCCACATGGGCAGGCAGATCCGATGCAATGATCGGGAGTCCGGCGGCCATGGCTTCGAGCATCACCTGTGGCCTCCCCTCGGAATGTTGGCTGAGGGTAATCAAGCCATGAACGCGTGGAAACCACTCGTCGCGGAGAACTTCCGGCGTGACTGGCCCGTGATAGTGCACCCAGTCGGGCAACGGCATCTCTTCTTGCATCGGGCCGAACAAATGCAGTGAACGCTTTGCGCCAGAGAAAAATGGGGCACCCCACTCAAACAGCGTTCCGATCTTGTCTCGCGTCAGCCGAGTCACGCACAGCCAATCTTTGTCGACCGTACGTGAAATGGAGCGATGCATCTCGTACCAACTGGGTTCGATGCCGAATGGGACAAAGCATACTTTCGCAATATCGCCGAAAGCATCGTTCAAGATTGGAACCATCCAGTCAGCATTGGGGCAGATTGCGACGCGACGATGTTTGAAGGATCGGCGCAGCAGCGAACGAACCATCGGAAGCTTCAGGAGCTGCAGATCAGTTCCAAGGACCGTTGCCAGAAGTGGCCGCCCGTCCCCAGGGATACTAAGCGCATTCTGTAGCCAATTGACATGGTAGATGTCGGTTGAGGTACGGCCATACGCTTTGCGCAAAAGCGAGAGCAATCGAATTGGAGCCCATAGTGACCGAAGGCCGCCAGACCGGAACAGATGTGCGATCCCTCCGGATGACATCAGTTCGGCGAGCCAACGTCTTTCTCGGCTGGTGGGCGCGTAGGCGACGTTCTTAGGGATGTCCCCAGGAGGCGCCCAAATTTGAAGGTCGAGGTCGCGTCGCCGAGCTAAGGAGAACGCAAGATTCCGGATGAAAATTCCACGCCAGTCAGAGAAGCTTGTTGGGTAGGACGTGCTAACCATCAGTACATCTATGCGATGCGTTGAGGCCTCCTCTCCAGCAGCTGTGCATGCTCGACTCATGGAATCAATTCGAATCGGAATCGCTGTCGGTCTTGCGATATTGCTTCAAGCTTTCCTTCAATCGCAAGGACACAACGTCGTCATCGGAAAGCCACCCCTGATATCCCGTAAGGCGATTATCGTAGGCGAGATCCGCCCACTTTTCGGCTTCGTCATAAAGACCCGCGCTCGCCAGCGTCGCGGATATTAGGTGCGCGAGCTTGGGTGATTTCCGCAACGACCAAGCGGATTCAAACTCCCGCATGGTGCTATCCAAGTCAAGTTGACTCCGGAAAAAATATGCTCGCTCCACATGAATATAGTTCTGGACGCCTGGCTCTGCATATCCCGGGTTTTCCAACAACTTAACCGTGAACGTCGTCCAATCTTCATCAGTGAGGATGAGGGGGCACGTGTTTCCCTGGATGGCCCTTCGAATTTTAGGCATTGTTTCCAGAAGCGCTCGATTGTAAGTACTAGTCTCCATCTCAATAATGGCAGCCGGTCGTGCTTCTTCGGCCAAGGCTTCATTGTTCAGCAAGCAGGCGATATTCAATGCTTGCAGTGGGAAGCTGTTTCCGCGAACACCCCTATGGTATGCATCGAGGAGAGACCTCGCGGCCTGCTCGCTTTGGCCCCTTCCAGCGTAATAGTGAGCGCGTTGCGCTGCGGCACGAGGCGAATTCGGATGTTCGATTGCCCAGATTGCAGTCAGCTTGCGGACGTCTCCCCAAATAGGAGCCTGCACCCAAGTCAGGAAGGCCACGAATATAATCCACGAACCAGCAAGAATCGTTATGCCCAAGCGCCATTTCTCTGGTGGTTTGGCGACAAAAAAAGCCATGGCGAACATCGGTCCGAACATTGGCAAGTAATTTCTATGTTCGAAATAGAGCTCGAGTGGGAAAACGCTCGACTCCAAAATGTGGCCGCAAAAGAACCAGCCAACTGCGAATGCAAACACGGGGTGGCGACGACGGAGAATTACGGCGCTTGCAAGCAGTGCAACTACGCCAAGGACGGCAGGAAGGGTAACCCACGGTTGCAGTATGCCGCGCGAAACCACGAAATCGTCGTGGTAGATGCCGCCGCCACGTAGGCTGGGTATCAAGATTTGGGACAAATAAGCCATGAGGGCCCGCGCTTCACTCAAGAGGCGCTCGCCCATTGTGAAATCGCGGTTGCTGAAATTGCTCGCCACGTCCCATTTGGAGGCAATCACCACAACCATCACGAGCACAGGAGCCAATGTCCCCCAGTGCAACAGCGAGCGGTGCCGCGCCGATATCGATTGCAAGTGGCCCCTCAACAACGTCATGTTGATCACAACGGCGAGAAGGGGTGCAAGTGCCCCAGTTTCCTTGGATAGCACAGCGAGAGCTGTCCCCAACCCGAGAATCACGACAGGTAATATTGAGGTTGCCGTGCTCCTGGCGCGGTGCGCAAACGCCACATATCCCCACAGCCCCGAGATCGCAAATAGCATCGAGAGCTGGGTCATGCGCTGCACAACCAGCATGCTGGTCGAAAGCTGCATGGGGTGAAGCAGCCACGCCGCCATGGTGAGCAAGGCAGCAATATGCGCCAGACGCTCTTCAAGGACCAAGATGGCCAACGTTCGCGCGAAACCGAACACCAGCGTCCCTATCAGAAGATGCAGCATCAAGTTGGTGTATTTGAACGCCCAAGGCGTACTCGGCCATGCAGCATCGTTGAGGACGAAGCTGAGCATTGACAATGGGCGGCCCGGCGTTCCGCCGTACTGACGCATGTAATCAGCGAGCGCAGGCCAGGTCAGCTCGCCACGCAGCCCCGCCAGGTGTTGAAGATTGGGGAAGTCGTCGAAGAGGAATGGGCCATTCAAGGCCGGCCAACTCAGCAGCAGGCAACCAAGCAATAGCACCGCAAAAGCGATGCCTATTCCGGCTTTACCGGGGAATCTCCCGATGTAGCGAGTCTCGGACATCCGTCGGCACCCACAATGAAAAAAAGAAGCCCCCGAGCGGGGGCTTCATGTGACGCTATATCAAAACAGATTAACGGCAATTGGCCGGGCGATACTTTGCCTCGACGGTGCTGCCGGTGTTGCAGGACCAGGAGATCGAACCCTGGTTGTCCGCAGGGGTGAGAACGAGCGTGTCGCCACCGATTTCCGCACCCGAGTACAGAATGGTGATCACGCCGCTGCCGCCAACCGTCACGCTGGTGACGTTGTTGCCGCTGATCGACGCCGGGGTGACGATACCGGCCTCGGTGTTGCTGTCCGGGAACTCGCTGGTCGACGACATCGTCTCGGCCACAGCCAGTTTGGCCGCGCCGGCCAGGTTCATGCCTTCCGAAACCTTCGCGCGGACGGTGTAGTCCTGGTAGGCCGGGATGGCGATGGCCATCAGGATGCCGAGGATCGCGATCACGATCATCAGTTCGATCAGGGTAAAGCCTTGCTGGATCTTCTTCATGGTGTCTCCCCTAGGAGGTTTTGGTTTCACGTGCCCACATGGCCGGTTCCCCGGTCCGTCGGTAGCCGTGCAATGCCCCGCACGTGCACCCGAATAGTAAGCATATTGCGTGCCAATGACCGGGCGGCAGTGCCAATTCATCAAACTGCTAGGCCGGTCACGATCGGCCTCTGGGGCTGGGGCGGGAAGTGACGCAATTGGTCACTTTGGGCGAAAGGAAGTGACGCTCCGGGTCACTTTGTGTCAGTCGATCCCCAGCTTCTTCAGCTTGTACCGCAATGCCCGGAAGGTGATTCCCAGCGCGGCCGCGGCCTTGGTCTTGTTGTAACGGGCGTCCTGGAGGGCCTTTTCAATGGCCTTGCGCTCGACGTCTTCGATGTAGGTGGGGAGGGCGGAGGGGGGAACGTCATCCTTTTCCGTTTCGCGGCTCCCGCCGCTCCCACGTTCGGGGGCATGCGCGACGGGTGTGGCTACCAGCCCGAGGTCGTCGCGCTCGACGAGGTCGCCGTCGGCCATGGCCAGGGCGCGTTCGAGGATGTTTTCCAGCTCGCGGACGTTGCCCGGGAATGGGTAGGCCATCAGGGCGGCACGGGCGCCCTCGCCAAGGCGAGGCGCGGGACGGCCTTGTTCGCGGGCGAGGCGGGCAAGGATGTCGGCGGCCAGCATGGCCAGGTCGTCGCCGCGCTCGCGCAGGGGCGGCACCCGCAACTCGATGACGTTGATGCGGTAGTAGAGGTCGTGGCGGAAGCTGCCGTTGGCGACCAGCGCGGCCAGGTCCTTGTGGGTGGCGCTGAGCAGGCGCACGTCCACCGGCACTTCGGCGGCGGCGCCAACCGGGCGCACCGACTTTTCCTGGATGGCGCGCAGCAGCTTGACCTGCATGGGCAGCGGCAGCTCGGCGATCTCGTCCAGGAACAGGGTGCCGCCGTCGGCGGCCTGGAACAGGCCCTGCTTGTCGGCATGGGCGCCGGTGAAGCTGCCCTTCTTGTGGCCGAAGAACTCGCTTTCCATCAGCTCGGCCGGAATCGCGCCGCAGTTGACCGGCACGAACGGGCCCTTGGCGCGGCCGCCTTCGGCATGGATGGTGCGGGCGACCAGTTCCTTGCCCACGCCGGATTCGCCGGTGATGGCGATCGGGGCCTGGCTGCGGGCGACCTTGGCGACCGTGGCGCGCAGCGCCTGCATGGCCTGGGAATCGCCCTGCAGGCGAGCCAGGCCGGTGGCCGGGGCAGGCGCCTCGCGCCGTCGCCGGCCCAGGTCCAGGGCGTGGTTGACCAGGCGCCGCAGCACATGGATGTCGACCGGTTTGTTGACGAAGTCGAAGGCGCCGGCCTTGAGCGCGCCCACCGCGGCTTCGACGTTGCCGAAGGCGGTGATCATGGCGGTGGGCGTATCCGGGTGGTTGGCCGAGATCTCCGCCACCAGGTCGATGCCGGAACCGTCGGGCAGGCGCATGTCGGTCAGGCACAGGTCGTAGCGGTTTCCGGCCAGCTGCGCGCGCGCCTGGGCGAGGTTGGCGGCGGTGTCGGTGCGCAGGCCCATGCGGCCCAGGGTGAGGACCAGCAGTTCGCGGATGTCGTGCTCGTCGTCGACAATGAGGGCGCTGGGTGCAGGGTTCTCGCTCATGCCCGCAACCTTAACGGATGCCGCCGATCCGGTGTAAGAGCGCCCCTTGGGCGCGATTGGGATTTTCTTGATACCGATGGGATACGATGCGTGTTATACATGTATCACATCGGAGAATCCCATGCTCGCTATCCGTCTACCCCCCGAAATCGAACAGCGCCTCGACGCATTGGCCAAACGAACCAGGCGCAGCAAAAGCCACTACGTCCGGACGGCGCTCACTGCGTACCTCGATGAACTGGAAGGGTCGCGGATCGCCGAACCGGCAGCCTCCTACGCCCAGGGGAGCAGGAGCGCGAAGGCAGGCAGGAAGGCCGCGATGCAACTTACTGCCGTCCTGATGCCCGCGAAAGAAGGCGGTTTCGTGGCATTGAATCCGGAAACGGGCAGCGCGAGCCAGGGCGAATCAATTTCCGAAGCCTTGGTCAATCTCCGCGAGGCGACGGAACTCTATCTGGAAGAGTTTCCCGTCAAGTCTTTTGGCAAGGCGTTGATGACGACTTTCGACGTCCCGGGAAATGGCACCTAGATTACCGCGCACCTCCGGTGCGGAGGTTGTGCGCGCGCTGGAGAAGCTGGGATTCAAGCAAGTAAGGCAACGCGGAAGTCATGTTGTACTGCGTCGTGGAGTCGATGGTTGCGTCGTGCCACTGCATCGCGAGCTCAAGCTTGGAACGCTCGCTGAAGTTCTCAAACAAGCCGGCATTTCAGTTGAAGAACTGATCGGTGCAATGTAAGTGTCAGGCGACTATCCACGAATCAAGCCGGCAGCAGCGCATGCGGATCGGGCAGCGTGATCCGGAAGCAGCCGCCACCCTCGGGATTGTCCAGGTAATCCAGCGTCGCCTCGTTCGAGCGGCATAGCTCGCGGGCGATGTAGAGGCCCAGGCCGGTACCCAGTTCGGCCGTGGTGTAGAACGGACGGAACAGGTTCGAGCGCGCATCCTCGCCGATGCCGGGGCCGCGGTCGCACACGTCGATGGCGGGACGGCCGCCGAGCGCATGGACATGGATTCGCACCTGCGCCGCGTCGCCGGGCAGGTGGCCGTGGTTGAGCGCGTTCTGCAGCAGCACCGTCAACACCTGCTGCAGGTGGCGCGGATCGACCAGCCCGTGCAGCTCTTCGGCCCCGCTCACTTCGATGCTGGCCGATCCCGGCGGCAGCACCTGCAGATGATCGTCGACGAAGCGGCGCGCGAAGGCGGCCAGGTCGACGTTGTCGGCAGGGGCGCGTTCGCGCCTGGCCATGCCGAGCACGTTCTCGACGATGGCATTGGTGCGCTGGCACTGGGCGTGGATGATCTGCAGCAGGCGCTGGTCGCCGACGCTGATCTCGTCGGATTCCTGCAGCAGCTGGGTGGCGTAGTTGATCGCCGCCAGCGGGTTGCGGATCTCGTGGGCCAGGCTCGCCGAGAAGCGGCCCAGGGTGGCCAGCGTCATCGATTCGGCGCGCCGCGAGACCAGGGCGGTGTCGTCCAGGAACACCAGCGCGGTGTCGCCGTGGGCCAGCAGGCGGGCAAAACGAGGGAGCACTTCCGGCTGCTCGGCCGACAGGCGCAGGGGGGTATCGTCGCTGTGGCCGGTGCGCAGCCAGTGGTCCAGGCGTTCGGCCAGCGCCGGCGCCACGTCGGCCAGGCGGCGCCGTCCGCCGCGGTCGCCCAGTTGCAGCACCGCCGCTTCGTTTGCCAGGCGGATGCCGCCTTCGCCGTCGACCACCAGCACGCCGGTGCGCATGCGCCGGATGATCAGTTCGTTGACCGCGGCCAGGTCCGCCAGCTCGCCGCCGCGGCGCTCGGCCAGGGCCTGGCTCTCGCGGATCTGGCGGCCCAGCAGGTAGGTCAGCACCGCGATCGACAGGAAGCTGACGGCGAACATGATCGGTTCGGCCAGCGGGCGATCGTTCTGTAGCGGCCCCAGGGTGCTCCAGATGTACTCGAAGATCATGGCGCCGCCGGCCATGGCGCCGGCGGCCAGGCCGAAGCGCAGCGGCAGCAGCATGGAGGTGGCGCCCACGTTGAAGACCAACATCAGGGCGATGCCCGAGGCGGCCGAGGGCATGGCGTGGATCGCCAGCAGGCCTGCCGCGACGTCGATGCAGATGCCGACCAGCACCTGCCAGCGCAGCGCCACCTGGCGCAGCGCCCAGTACATCAGGCCGGTGGCCGCCACCAGATAGGCGATGCTGGTGACCTTGCCCAGCAGGGGCCGGGCCGGGTCCGGGAGGAGCTCGCGGACGGGGCCGAACAGCAGCAGGGCCAGCAACCCGGCCTCGAGGACCCGGTACAGGCTGTAGAAGTACAGGTCGCGGTATTGGGCGTCCGCGATTCCCGATGAACCGGCCATGCTTTCCCCGTGGGAGCGGCGGAAGCCGCGATCCGATTCTGCCGCGAAAACCGTCTGGGCGTACAATTGGGGGCTGTTTCACGCCCCCTCCAAGCTGGACGATCGATGAACTTCCACGAATACCAGGCCAAGCAACTGTTCGCCGACTACGGCATCGCCGTTCCCCCCGGGCGCGTCGCCCGCACGCCGGAAGAGGCGGTCGAGGCCGCCAAGGCCATCGACGGCAACTTCTGGGTGGTCAAGGCGCAGATCCACGCCGGCGGCCGCGGCAAGGCCGGCGGCGTCAAGCTGGCCCGGACCCTGGACGAGGTGCGCGAGTACGCCAAGGGCATGCTCGGCACGAAGATGGAAACCTACCAGTCGGCGGGCGTTGCCCTGCCGATCGACAGCGTGCTGGTCACGCAGGCCACCGACATCGCCCAGGAGCTGTACCTGTCGGTGCTGGTCGACCGCTCGAGCAAGTCGATCACCTTCATCGCCTCGTCCGAGGGCGGCGTGGAGATCGAGAAGACCGCCGAGGAGAACCCCGACGCGATCAAGACCCTGCACGTGAACTACGTCCAGGGCCTGCAGCCCTACCAGTGCCGCGAGATGGGCTTCGGCCTGGGCCTGACCGCCAAGCAGGTCAACCAGCTGACGAAGATCATGCTGGGCCTGTTCAAGCTGTTCAACGAGAAGGACCTGGCGCTGGTGGAGCTCAATCCGCTGGCGATCATGACGGACGGCAACCTGGCCGTGCTCGACGGCAAGATCAACTCCGACGACAACGCAACCTTCCGCCACCCCGACCTGGCCGCGATGCGCGACATCCGCCAGGAGGACGAGACCGAGGTGCGCGCCAGCCAGTACGACCTGAACTACGTGACCATGGACGGCAACATCGGTTGCATGGTCAATGGCGCGGGCCTGGCGATGGCGACCATGGACGTGATCAAGCTGGAAGGCGGCGAGCCGGCCAACTTCCTCGACGTCGGCGGCGGCGCCAACAAGGAGCGCGTGACCGAGGCGTTCAAGCTGATCCTGTCGTCCGACAAGGTCAAGGCGATCTTCGTCAACATCTTCGGCGGCATCGTCCGCTGCGACATGATCGCCGAGGGCATCATCGCGGCGGTCAAGGAAGTGGGGGTCGAGGTGCCGGTGATCGTGCGCCTGGAAGGCACCAACGTGGAAGCCGGCAAGGAGCTGCTGAAGAACTCCGGCCTGGCGATCATCCCCGCCGACGACATCAACGACGGCGCCCGCAAGGCCGTGGCAGCCGTCAAGTAAAGGATCGAATTCGAATGAGCGTTTTGGTCAACAAGAACACCAAGGTCATCGTCCAGGGCTTCACCGGTACCCAGGGCACCTTCCACGCCGAGCAGATGCTCGAGTACGGCACCAAGGTCGTGGGCGGCGTGACGCCGGGCAAGGGCGGCACCGAGCACCTGGGCCTGCCGGTGTTCGACACCGTCGCCGATGCCGTCGTCGAGACCGGCGCCAACGCGTCCGTCATCTACGTGCCGCCACCGTACGCGGCCGATGCGATCCTGGAAGCGGCCGATGCGGGCATCAAGGTCATCGTCGCCATCACCGAGGGCATCCCGGTGCTGGACATGCTGCGGGTCAAGAACGTGCTGGCCGGCTACGACGACGTCGTGCTGGTCGGTCCGAACTGCCCGGGCATCATCACCCCGGGCGAGTGCAAGATCGGGATCATGCCGGGGCACATCCACATGCCGGGCAAGGTCGCCATCGTGTCGCGGTCGGGCACGCTGACCTATGAAGCGGTGAAGCAGACCACCGACGCAGGCCTCGGCCAGTCGACGGTGATCGGCATCGGCGGCGACCCGATCAACGGCCTGAACTTCATCGACTGCCTGAAGCTGTTCCAGGCCGACGAGCAGACCAAGGGCATCATCATGGTCGGCGAGATCGGCGGTTCGGCCGAGGAGGAAGCGGCGGAGTTCATCGCCGAGCACGTGACCAAGCCGGTCGTGGGCTTCATTGCCGGCGCCTCGGCGCCGAAGGGCAAGCGCATGGGTCACGCGGGCGCGATCGCTTCGGGCGGCGCGGGCACGGCCGAAGGCAAGTTCGCCGCGATGGAGAAGGCCGGCGTCACCACGGTGAAGTCGCCGGGCGACCTCGGCGCCGCGATCGCCAAGCGCCTGGCCTGAACAAGAAAAAAAGGGGACGGAGGTAATTAAGCGCATGCGCTTAATTACCTCCGTCCCCTTTTTTTCTAGGCGACGGAGGCTTCGACGCGCGCCCAGGTGGCGTCGTCGAAGCGGTCGAGCAGGGCCAGCGCCTCGAGGTTCTCGACCAATTGCTGGGCGCGCGATGCGCCTAGCATCACCGTGGATACGTTCGGGTTGCGCAGGCACCAGGCGATCGCCAGCGGTGCCGGCGCCGCGCCCAGTTCACGGGCCAGCGCGGTGAACTTGCGCGCGCGCTCGATGCGGCGCTCCTTCGGATCGCCGATCACCATCTTCTGCAGCCAGCCGTAGCCCTCCTGGGCCAGGCGGCCTTCGCTGTGCACGCCGTTGTTGTACTTGCCGGTGAGCAGCCCCGAAGCCAGCGGCGACCAGATGGTGGTGCCCATGCCGTACTCGGCGTACAGCGGCGCGTATTCCTTCTCCACGCGCTCGCGGTGCATCAGGTTGTACTGCGGCTGCTCCATCGTCGGCGGCTGCAGGTTGCGCAGGCGCGCGATCTTGTTGGCCTCGCGGATCTGCCCCGCCGACCATTCCGAGGTGCCCCAGTACAGCACCTTGCCCTGCTGCACCAGGGTGTCCATGGCGCGCACGGTTTCCTCGATCGGCGTGTTCTCGTCCGGGCGGTGGCAGAAGTACAGGTCCAGGTATTCCACGCGCAGGCGCTTGAGCGCGTCGTGGCAGGCATCGACCACGTGCTTGCGCGACAGGCCCTTCTGCGTCGGCCGCGGATCCTTGGCCGCGCCGAAGTAAACCTTGCTCGAGACGCAGAAGCCGTCGCGCGGCAGGCGCAGGTCGGCGATCACGTCGCCCATCACCTTCTCGGCCTCGCCGTTGGCGTAGCCCTCGGCGTTGTCGAAGAAATTGACGCCGTGGTCCCAGGCCGCCGCAATCAGCTCGCGCGCTTCACCGCGCCCGACCTTGTTGCCGAAGGTGACCCACGCGCCGAACGAAAGCGCGGACAGCTGCAGGCCGGAGGTGCCGAGGCGACGGTATTGCATCGAGGGGACTCCCTTCCGGTGGAGTCCCCATCCTACCCGGCGCGCGCCGGATCAGTCGACGATCGGGGGCGCGGGCGGTGCCGGTGGTGCGGGCGGAGCGGGATGCGGCGGAGCGGGCGGCGGCGGTGGCGGCGCGGGCGGCGCGGGGATGTGGAATTTCATCGGCTCGGGCACCGTCACCAGTGCGGTGCCCGTCTTGCGGTCGCGCAGGTAACCGATGTCGACCTTGCTGCCGGCCTTGCGCCCGCGCAGCGCTTCCATCACCTCGCGCGGCGAATCGACGTCCTTGCCGGCGACGCTGCGGATGACGTCGCCAGCCTCCAGGCCGTCCAGTTCCGGTCCGGTGCTCAGCACCAGCACGCCCTTGTCGGTGCCGAAGTACTTGCCCAGGTCCGCGTCCACCGACGCAAGGTTGAGGCCGTTCCAGCGTAGCGCATCGGCAAGCACCGGGAAGTTGCCGTCGGGGGCCAGGCGGATGATCTCGCGACGCACTTCCGGCGCGATGGCGGCGACGCGCGCTGCCTCCTCCGCGGCGACGCGCGCTTCCCTTGCCGCGCGCCTGGCGGCGGGTACCGCGGCCCGTGCCTGCTCGGCCGCCTCGCGGGCTGCTTCCCGATGCTGGCGTGCCAGCACGCGTTCATGGCGGCCGTCGTCGCCGATGAACATCAGCCTGTCGCCGGCCTTCGGGGTGACGACCACCGTCTTTTCCTTGCCGTCGCGGATGTAGCGCAGCTGCACCTTCGACTTCTCGTCGTGCCTTGCGATCGCCACGCGCGCACGTTCGACGCGTGCTTCGGGGGTGGCGCCGGAGATCGTGTTGCCGTCGATGGCGACCAGGCGGTCGCCGCTCTTCAGGCCGGCGTCCGCTGCGGCGCCGCCAGGCGTGACGGCGACGATGCGCACGCCCGACGTGGTGTCGGGAGCGAGTACCACGCCGATCACCGGCTTGCGCAGCAGCGACTGCGTTCCATGCTTCGCCGCGAGTTCGGCGTAGGCCCTGGCGGCCTCGTCGAGTTTCCTGCGTGCCTCGTCGAGGGCCTTCTGCTCGGCGGCGGTCGGTGCGGCCGGCGTCCACTCCTGTGCCGACACGGGCAGCGCCATCGCCATTGCGATCGCCAGGGACAGTGCGGTGAGGGCGGGGGTTACGGGTTTCATGGGTCGTTCCTCGGTTGGAGTCAGTCCACGCTGACCAGCATCGCGTCGCTGCGTCCCTGCGATGCCAGCAGCCGCTGGGTGCTTTCGAAGCCGGCGGCCTGGCGCAGCGTTTCCACGCGCGCCTGCCACAGTTGCAGTCGTTCGGCATCGGTCAGGTCCGCGCGCGCCAGTCCCGTGTCGATGGCGGCGACACGCGCATCGAGCTCCGAAGACAGCATCGCCGCGCCGGCACTGGCGACGCGGTCGTCGCGTGCCACCGACAGCAGCGCTTCGAGCCGCGCCGATTCGGCGTACAGGTCCTGGAGCCTGGTGGTGCCAGGCGCCGGCGCGGCAGATGCCGCGATGCCGTCCTTCGCGGCTTCCGCCGCTCCAACGGGTGTCTTGCCTGGCTCGTCGACTCGCCCCCACGGCGCAACCACGATGGCGACGAGCGCGGCGGCGGCCGCAACGCCCATCCATGCCGGCGCGCGCCTGGGTGCGGCCAGGCGCGGCGCCAATCGTTGCCAGCCATCGGGGGGTGGCGCTTCGGAGGGCAGGGCGGCGAACGCCTCCTGCCAGTTGCGGGGGTCGCGATCATGCATGGGTCGGCTCCGGGCGGGTCTCCGGTTCGAGCAGGGCGCGCAGGCGGCGGCTGCCGCGGGCCAACTGCGATTTGGAGAAACTGGTGGTGCGCTGCATCAGCGCGGCGATCTCGTCGTGGGTGTAGCCCTCGGCGTGGTACAGCCACAGCACGCTGCGGGTCATGGGCGGCAGGGCGGCCAGTGCGCGCTGCAGGGCGGCGGCATCGACGGCTGCCGCGGGCGGGGGCGCGACGTCGTCGGGCAGGAGGTCTTCACCCGGCAACTCCAGCGGTGGTCCGGCGGCCTTGTCGCGGCGCAGGCGCATCAGTGCCTCGTTCACCGCGACCTGGCGCAGCCAGCCCCAGAACGGCGCGCCATCGACGGCCCGATAGTCCCCGATCCGGCGGAACAGCTTGAGCATGGTCTCCTGCAGCACTTCGGCAGCCTCCTCGCGGTCGCCGCACATGCGCAGCGCCAGGGTGAACACCGGCCGCTCGAACCAGCGGTAGAGCTGCTCGAACGCCGCCCGGTCGCCGTTGCGGGCCCGGGCGAGCAGCGCGGCGGGCACGTCGATGGCAAAGGCCGAGGCGGGCGGGGCGTTGGCTGGCATTCGAATTCAAGGATGCGCCATGGGGACGAAAGGGTCGCACGTGTGATCGGGAAGAACGGGAATGAGGGGAATGAAGGGAATGGGGAATGGAGGGTTGCCAGGTGCGACGCGGGTTCCATTCCCCTCGCTCCCCTCATTCCCTTCATTCCCGTCCCAAAGCCTTAAACTGACCCCATATTCAAGGAGCCCCGAACCATGTCCACCATCCCGCTGCTGGCCGTCGTCCTGGTCGTCGCCGGCGTCATCCTGCTGTTCAAGACCGTGCGGATGGTGCCGCAGGGCTACGAGTGGACCGTGGAGCGGTTCGGTCGCTACACCCAGACCCTGAGCCCGGGCCTGCACTTCCTGGTGCCGATCATCTACGGCATCGGCCGCAAGGTGAACATGATGGAGCAGGTGCTGGAGGTGCCATCGCAGGACGTGATCACCAAGGACAACGCCGTGGTCAAGGTCGACGGCGTGGTGTTCTTCCAGGTGCTCGACGCGGCCAAGGCGGCGTACGAGGTGGCGACGCTGGAGATCGCCGTGCTGAACCTGGTGATGACCAACATCCGTACCGCGATCGGCTCGATGGACCTGGACGAGTCGCTGTCCAAGCGCGACGAGATCAACGCCAAGGTGCTGGTGGCGGTGGACGAGGCGACCCATCCGTGGGGCATCAAGGTCAACCGCATCGAGCTCAAGGACATCGCCCCGCCGCGCGACCTGATCGACGCCATGGCCAAGCAGATGAAGGCCGAACGCGAGAAGCGCGCCAACATCCTGGAGGCCGAGGGCCTGCGCCAGGCGGCGATCCTTCGCGCCGAGGGCGAGAAGCAGTCGGTGATCCTGGAGGCCGAGGGCGACAAGGAGGCGGCCTTCCGCGCCGCGGAGGCGCGCGAGCGCCTGGCCGAGGCCGAGGCCAAGGCGACGCAGATGGTCTCCGACGCGATCGCTGGCGGCAACGTCAACGCGATCAACTACTTCGTCGCGCAGAAGTACATCGAGGCGTTCAAGACGCTGGCGCAGGCGCCGAACCAGAAGTTCGTGCTGATGCCGATGGAGGCTTCGGGCGTGATCGGGTCGCTGGGCGGCATTGCCGAGCTGGCGAAGGAAGCGCTGGTCCAGCAGCCGTCGCGCGCCGCGCCGGCGCAGATGCCGCGCCAGGGGGGCTGAGCCATGCGCTGGGATGTCTTTGCGTGGGCAGCGGTGACGCTGTTGCTGTTCGCGGCCGAGGCGATCGCGCCGGGCGCGTTCATGCTGTGGCTGGGCTTCGCCGCGGCCGCGGTGTTCCTGGGCGTGCTGGTCGTGCCGGGCATCCCGCTGCTGGCCCAGGCCGGCGCCTTCGTGGTGCTCAGTTTCGTTTCGATCCAGGTGTACCGGCGCTGGTTCCGCGGTCGCGAACCGCAGAGCGACCGACCGGCGCTGAACCGGCGCACCGCGGCGCTGGTCGGCCAGGTGGTGGTGCTGCACGACCCCATCGCCAACGGCCGCGGCCGGGTTCAGATCGCCGATGCCTACTGGACCGTCACCGGCCCCGACCTTCCCGCCGGCACCGCGGTGCGCATCACCGGTGCCGACGGCATGACCCTTCAAGTGGAGACAGCATGACCCGCAAGACCATCCTCAACGACGCCCATCGCGCCCTCGGTGCCAAGATGGTCGACTTCGGCGGCTGGGACATGCCGCTGCACTACGGCTCGCAGGTGGAGGAGCACCACCAGGTGCGCCGCGATGCCGGCATGTTCGACGTCTCCCACATGACCGTGGTCGACCTGCGCGGCGATCGCAGCCGCGAGTTCCTGCGCGCGCTGGTCGCCAATTCGGTGGACAAGCTGCAGAAGCCCGGCAAGGCGATCTACACCTGCATGCTCAACGAACAGGGCGGGGTGATCGACGACCTGATCGTGTACTTCCTCGCCGAGGACTTCTTCCGCCTGGTGGTCAACGCCGCCACCCGCGACAAGGACCTGGCCTGGATCACGGCGCAGGCGGCGCCGTACGGCGTGTCGGTGACCGAGCGCGAGGACTTCGCGATGATCGCCGTGCAGGGTCCGAACGCCCGCGAACGCGTGATCGGGCTGCTCGACGAGGCCGGCGCGAAGGCCGCCGGCAAGCTCGGCCGCTTCGCCGCAATCGAGGCAACCGGGCGCGACGGCACGCCGCTGTTCATCGCCCGCACCGGCTACACCGGCGAGGACGGTTTCGAGGTCGTGGTGCCGGTCGACCGGGCGGTGGCGTTGTGGGAGGCGCTGCTCGCCGCCGGGGTGAAGCCCGCGGGACTGGGCGCGCGCGACACCCTGCGCCTTGAAGCCGGACTCAATCTCTACGGCCAGGACATGGACGAGACGGTGACGCCGTACGAGGCGGCGCTGGGTTGGACGGTGTCGCTGGACGAAGGGCGCGACTTCGTCGGCCGCGCCGCGCTCGAGGCGCAGAAGGCGGCCGGTACGGCTCGCCGGATGATCGGCCTGGTGATGGACGAGAAGGGCGTGCTGCGCCACGGCCAGCGCGTGATCACCGCGCACGGCGACGGCGAGATCCTCTCCGGCACGTTCTCGCCGACCCTGGGCAAGGCGATCGCGTTCGCGCGCGTCCCTGCCGGCGACGGCGACGGCGAGGTGCGAGTCGACATCCGCGGTCGCGAGGTTCCCGTGCGCGTGGTGAAGTTCCCGTTCGTGCGCGATGGCCAGGCACAACCCGGCATCTGACGGCGGATTTGATTTTCACGCCCGCCGCGTCGCTAAACTACGCCCCACTACCCCCAACGGTCTGCCCGACCCCGCATACCCCCGGAGCAAACGATGAGCGAGATCCCCGGCGATCTGAAGTTCCTGAAGTCCCATGAGTGGGCCCGCGTCGAAGGCGACGGCAAGGTCACCATCGGCATTTCCGACCACGCCCAGGAGCTGCTTGGCGACCTGGTCTACGTGGAGCTTCCCAATGTCGGCGACCGTGTCGAGGCCGGTGCCGCCAGTGCGGTGGTCGAATCGGTGAAGGCGGCGTCGGACGTGTACAGCCCGGTCAGCGGCACGGTCGTCGAGGTCAACACGGCGCTCGCCGACAAGCCCGAGACGATCAACGAGGACGCATACGGCGACGGTTGGCTGTACGTGGTCGAGGTCGAGGAGCCCGACCAGGTGAACGAAATGCTCGACCCGGATGCGTACGCCGAACTGCTCGAGGAAGACGACCACTGACGCCTCGGGTGGGAGCGGCGGAAGCCGCGATGCCACCGCGAACACCGACCGGCCGCCCCAGGGCGGCCGGTTTTTTTTGCGCAAATCGGCGCAATCGGAGTGTTGCGACGCGCCATCCGGGGTGTGCGCCGACAACCGGTTCCGACCCTTCCGGAACGGTCGCGCGCACTGTCCGGGCGAGCGTGCGCGAGTCGACCGCCTGCAATGCACGCCGGCGCCGCAACGCCGGCCGCGTTGCGAACAAACCGCATAAAACACGGGGTTTTCCCGCAACACGATTGTCCGCGTGCGACGGCGACACGCTTCGGCGGCACTGTCCACGGGGCGTCGTCGGTGGCCCGGAAGGACGGTCGCGTACCCGCCGCGGCGCCGCCCTCCCTGAAAAAAATTTCACGGGGGTTGTTGACAGTTGAAAAAACCGTGATTAGGTTTCGCCCAGCAGCGGTCTCCTGCGGACGAGAGTGAGTCGAATCACCAAGACAACGCGAAGCACAAAGAAGCCTTCCGCCCTGACGGTCTCCAAGGTGGACTCGGGCAACTACTCTTCCGCGAAACCCCGCACCGCTTCCAGACAAGACGACCTGCATCGCCTGGCGATGCGGGTTTTTTATTGCCGCAAGGCACCAAGATCCGTCCCGGCGCGCCGGGCGCGTCGGCGGTTTGTCGCGGGTCCGACTCCCGCGATGGTTTCAACTGGGCTGCAGTACCCGTAAGTCCAACTGACGAGGAGCCATCACATGGCCATGAAGAAAGCTGCGAAGAAGTCCGCCAAGAAGGCGACGAAGAAGACCGCCCGTAAATCGGCGGCCAAGAAGACCGTGCGCAAGGCTGCTGCCAAGCGTCGGCCGGCGAAGAAGGCTGCCAAGAAGACGGTGCGCAAGGCTGCTGCCAAGCGCAAGCCGGCGAAGAAGGCCGCCAAGAAGTCCGTGCGCAAGGCTGCCGCCAAGCGCAAGCCCGCCAAGAAGGCTGCGAAGAAGACGGCCCGCAAGTCGGCTGCCAAGCGCAAGCCTGCTAAGAAGGCTGCGAAGAAGACGGCCCGCAAGTCGGCCGCCAAGCGCAAGCCCGCCAAGAAGGCCGCGGCCAAGCGCCGTCCGGCCAAGAAGGCTGCCAAGAAGACCGCGAAGAAGACCGCGCGCAAGGCGGCCAAGCGTCCTGCCAAGAAGAAGGCGGCCAAGAAGGCCCGACGTCCTGCGAAGCGCAAGGCTGCCCCCGTGGCAATGCCCTCCGCTCCCGCACCGATGATGTAATCAAGACCCCGAAAGCCGTAAACCACGTTCCCTCTTCGCAGCCCAGGCGAAGAGGGAATTTTTTTGCCTGACCAAAAAGGGGACGGAGGTAATTAAGCGCGAGCGCTTAATTACCTCCGTCCCCTTTTTGGTTCTGGTTAGCGGGGTTGGGCGTGGGCGGTGCTGGCTTCGGTGCCGTCGTCGGGGCGGGCCTGCTTGCGGGCCGCGTAGAGGAGCTCGACGTCGTCCTCGTCCAGGTCCAGCCAGTCGCCGTCGGCAATGCCCAGGGCGCTGTCGATGATGGTGGGCACCAGGCCGCCTGGCAGGCCGCTGCTGCTGTTCCACAACACCACCAGGCCGAGGTCGCGCTCGGGCAGCAGGGCGATCGCGCCGCGGTAACCCTGCACCGCACCGCCGTGGTAGACGACGCGATGCCCGGCATAGTCGTAGACGCGCCAGCCGATGCCGTAGCCGGCATGTTCCAGGCGGGCGCGGCGCCAGGACGAACCGCGGGTCTCGCCCGGCGTGGACACCACCGGCGCATGCAGGGTCGCCAGCAGCGGCGCCGGCAGCACGTCGGGGCGGTGCCCGGTCTGCGCGATCAGCCACTGCGCCATGTCGCTGATGCTGGCATTGACGCCGGCGGCCGGCGCGATGCGGTAGTAGGTCGGCTTCGGCGCGTCGAGCGACACCCAACCGCGGCGGCTGCGCACGTGCGGACGCGCCCAGCTCTGGCTGGCACGGATGCCGTCCAGGCCGTAGCTCGCGTCGTCCATGCCCAGCGGCTTGAAGATGCGGCCGGTCACCGCCTCGCTGTAGAAGCGCCCGGTGGCCGCGAACACCACGTCGCCGACCAGGCTGAAGGCGACGTTCTGGTAGGCGTAGCACTCGCCCGGCGCGCAGGTCATCGGCGCGTACGCCAGCTTCTGCACGACGCTGCGATAGCCGACGCCGTCCTCGATCATGCGGTCGTAGGCGTTGTGGGTGAGGCCGACGCGATGGCTGAGCACCTCGGCCACGGTCAGCCGCTGCGCGGCGCCGGGCTGCGAGAGCTGCAGCTCCGGCATGAAGTCGGCGACGCGGCTGTCCCAGCGCAGCGCGCCTTCGGCCACGAGCATGCCGGTGACGGTGCCGGCGAACGCCTTGGACAGCGATGCCAGGCGGAATACGGTGTGTGCGCCGACGCCTTCGCCGGTGTCCACGTCGGTGGTGCCGTAGCCGCGCGCGGTGAGGACGCGACCGTCCTTCACGATCGCCAGGGCCATGCCCGGGACGCGACCACTGGACACCATGGCCTGGGCCATGGCTTCGAACCGGGCGACATCGAAGTCCGCCGGCAGCGGCGGGCCCTCGGGGGCGGGGCGGCTGGCAACGGACGCAGAAGCGGCGGGTACGGGGGTGGCAGCCGGAGCGGCCACGGGCGAGGCGGTTTCCACCATCGCCAGGCGCGGTGCCGGTGCCTGGTCCGCGGCGTTCTGGGCGGTGCTGGCCACGGCCAGCGGCATCAACATCGCCATCAGGGCGAGTCGGGGGTTCCGCCAGCGGTGAGTGTCTTTCATCGGGCTTGGCCCCTGCGTATGCTGCGCCTGCAGGTCGATCATAACGCCTGCTCCAGACTTTGCATGAATAAGGGGAAGTTCGATGGGCACGCTGCTGATTCTGCTCGGAATTGTGGTCGTCGTCGCATTTTTCGCGGTCGGGATCTACAACGGCCTCGTGATGGCGCGCAACGCCTACAAGAACGCCTTCGCCCAGATCGACGTCCAGCTCCAGCGGCGCTTCGACCTGATCCCCAACCTGGTGGAGACCGCCAAGGGTTACCTGAGCCATGAGCGCGAGACCTTCGAGGCCGTGACCGCGGCCCGGGCGGCGGCCATGAACGGCCTGGCCGCGGCCAAGGCCAGCCCCGGCGACCCGGCGGCCATGGCCCAGCTCAGCCAAGCCGAAGGCATGCTCAATGGCGCGCTCGGCCGGCTGATGGTCTCGGTGGAGGCCTACCCGGAACTCAAGGCCAGCCAGAACATGATGCAGCTCTCCGAGGAGCTGACCTCGACCGAGAACAAGGTCGCCTTCGCCCGCCAGGCCTTCAACGACTCGGTAATGGCCTACAACAACAAGCGCGAAGTGTTTCCCTCCAGCATCGTCGCCGGCATGTTCAACTTCGCCCCGGCCGCATTGCTCGAGATCCCGGCCGACCAGCAGGCGGCGGTGCGCGCGGCGCCGAAGGTCCAGTTCTGACGTCCTGAGCCGGTGAACTTCTTCGAACACCAGGCCGCCGCCAGGCGCGCGTCCACGCGCCTGGTGGTGTTGTTCGCGCTTGCGGTCATCGGCATCGTGGCCGCCGTCGACCTCGTCGTGTGGATGGTCTACGGCGCGATGCCGACCGACCCGGACGGCAGCCGCGGCAGCACGCTGGGTGCGATGGTGGTGGCGTCGCTGGCGACGGTGGCGATCATCGGCCTGGGTTCGCTGTTCCGCATCGCCTCGCTGCGCGGCGGCGGCGACCAGGTCGCGCTGCAGCTCGGCGGCACGCCGGTGCCCGAGGACACCTCCGACTTCAACCTGCGCAGGCTGCGCAACGTGGTCGAGGAGATCGCGATCGCCTCGGGCGTGCCCGTACCGCGCATCTACGTGCTCGAACACGAGCAGGCCATCAATGCCTTCGCCGCCGGCTACAGCCCGGCCGACGCCGTGGTGGCGGTAACGCGCGGCGCGCTCGACCGCCTCAACCGCGACGAGCTGCAGGGCGTGATCGCGCACGAGTTCAGCCACATCCTCAATGGCGACATGCGCCTGAACGTGCGCCTGATCGGCGTGCTGTTCGGGATCCTGGTGCTGGCCATCATCGGCCGCAAGGTGCTGCAGTTCGGCCGCATCGGCGGGCGCGACAACCGCGGCGCGGCGGCGGTCCTGCTCGCCGCGCTGGTGGCGATGGCGATCGGCTACATCGGCCTGTTCTTCGGCCGCATGATCAAGGCCGGCGTCAGCCGCAGCCGCGAGACCCTGGCCGATGCCAGCGCGGTGCAGTTCACCCGCCAGACCCGTGGCCTGGCCGGCGCGCTGAAGAAGATCGGCGGCCTCGGCGAAGGTTCGCGCCTCAACGACCGCGGCGACGCCGAGGAAGTCAGCCACATGCTGTTCGGCGACGGACTCGGCTTGTCGGGCCTGTTCGCCACGCACCCGCCGCTGCTCAAACGCATCCAGGCACTGGAGCCGTCGTTCCGCGGCGAGCACATGGAAGCGTTGCAGAAGCGTTGGCTGGCCGCGCCGCCCAACGGACTGGAAGAGGATCTGCACCTCGGGCTGGACAGCGGTCTGTCGCGGGCGCTGCCGGATGCCGGCGCCGAAGTGACGGTGACTCCGCCGATGGTCGTGGCCCAGGTCGCCACGCCTTCGTCCGACGACTACCGTCGCGCCGACCAGATCGTGGCCGGCATCCCCGACGCGCTCCGCGCGCTGGCCGCGCGCCGCGACGGCGTGATGCCGTTGCTGCTGGGCCTGCTGCTTGCGGACGAGGAGCGCCTGGCGCGCAACCAGCGCGC
>NZ_JARUVM010000002.1 GCF_029763755.1 Luteimonas sp. 8-5 | reverse complement strand
TAGCCGCCGCTGTCCAGGTGCTCGGCGTCGATCCGGTAGCCGCCCTCCCCGCCCTCGCGCCAGGGCCCGGTGACGCCCACGCCGGTCCGGCGCAGGCCGTCGGCGCCGGCCACCGTGTCCAGGTCGAAGCCGGGGCTGGACGCCGGATCCTTGCTGAAGAACTGCAGCACGCCGCCAGAGGCGTTGCCGTACAGCGCCGAGAACGGGCCGCGCAGCGCGACGACCTCGGACAATGCGCGCAACGGCACGTGCGAGACCTGGCCCTGGCCGTCGGGCATCGTCGCCGGGATGCCGTCGACATAGATGCGCAGGCCGCGCACGCCGAACGTGGTGCGCGCGCCGAAGCCGCGGATCGTCACCTGCACGTCCTGGGCGAGGTTCTGGCGTTCGCGTGCGGCCACGCCGGGCAGGCGCTGCAGGTAGGCCGCAACGCCCACGCCCAGCGGGGCGACCGTGTCGCCCGCGTCGACCACGTCGATCGAAGCCGGCACCGACGTCGACGGGCGCTCGCCGACCGCGACCACGCCGGGCAGGCCGGTCACCTCCTGGTCCTGGGAAAACTCCTGGGCAAACGCCGGTCCGGCCGCGATCCATATCGCCAAGGCCCACGCTGTTCCCGAATGTCGCATTCAGTCCGGTTCCCTGGATTCTTCACCGGCACGCAATGCCCGGCTCGCTATACCTGAATGCATTCCATGCCATGGCCGGAGGGAAGATCATGCGAAACCATAGCAGCAACACCACCACCGAAGACCTGAAGACCATTGCCCAGGACATGCTGCGCATGGGCAAGCATTGGGCGCAATCCGCCCAGGGCTGGCTCGACCAGCGACGCTGGGACATGCAGGACGGCGACAGCTTCCGCACCCATGGCTTCAGCGCCGCCGATGCCGGCAGCGAACCGGTGCGGGGCGGCTATCGCGGCGTGGGGCCGCGCGACTACGTGCGCGCCGACGAGCGCATCGTCGAGGAGATCAACGAGCAGCTCACCGATGCCGACGACCTGGACGCCAGCGGCATCACCCTGAAGGTGGAGAACGGTATTGCGACCCTGGGCGGGAGCGTGCCGCAGCGGCGCATGAAGCATCGCGCCGAGGACATCGCCGTGGCCTGCAACGGCGTGCGCGACGTGCGCAACGAGATCCAGGTGAACACGCTGTAGAGCGCGCGCCGGCGACACGAAAAGAAAAGGGCCAACGGATCACCGTTGGCCCTTTCGACTGCATGGCGCGCCCGGAAGGATTCGAACCTCCGACCCCCAAGTTCGTAGCCTGGTGCTCTATCCAGCTGAGCTACGGGCGCAGAAGCGGAATTGTGCGGAACCGGGACCGGTCCCGTCAATCGTATTGCTTGAAAAACTGGCGGAGACTGAGGGATTCGAACCCTCGATGGAGCTTTTGACCCCATACTCCCTTAGCAGGGGAGCCCCTTCGGCCTCTCGGGCAAGTCTCCGGCGAGCGCGAAAGGATACCGGGTCGCTACCCGCGCGGCAAATTGTCCTCGCCGGCGCCGGTCTCGGCCTCGTCCCCGCGCTGGATGCGCTGGTAGATTTCCTCGCGATGCACGGCCACATCCTTGGGCGCGGTGATGCCGATGCGCACCTGGTTGCCCTTGACGCCGAGCACGGTGACGGTGACGGAATCACCGATCATCAGGGTCTCGCCGACACGGCGGGTCAGAATCAGCATTTGAACGTCTCCATGGGCCAGCGATCCGGCGCTGGCTGCAACCGTTTCCGTAAACCGTCGAGGATACTACCGGTCGGAGCGCCCATGCGACCCGGCTGGAAGTCACGTTCACCCCATATTGCTGGTGTTCAGTCAGCCGACCCTTTGTGCGACCCACGCGTCGACTTCGCCCAGCGCCGCGACCAGCGCCGGCCCGTCCTCGCCGCCACCCTGGGCCAGGTCGGGACGGCCGCCGCCCTTGCCGTTGGCCTTGCTCGCCACGTACAACAACAGGTCGCCGGCCTTCACCTTGCCCAATGCGGCGCCACTGACGCCTGCAACCAGCGCGGCCTTGCCTTCGCTGGCGCCGGCGAGGATGACGACCGCATCGCCCAGCTGCTGTTTGAGCCGATCGACCGCTTCGCGCAGCGCCTTGCCATCGAAGCCCTCGAGCCGCGCGGCAAGCACGCGCACGCCTCCCACTTCCTTGGCCCTGGACGCCAGGTCATGCGCAGCGCCGCTGGCTGCCTTGGCCTTGATCGCCTCGAGTTCGCGCTCGAGCTTCTTCGCGCGCTCGACCAGGGCTCGCAGCTTGTCCCCGACGTCGGCGACGTTGCCGCCCAGCAGCTGCGCCGCCTCGTGCAGGCGCGCTTCCTCCCTGGCGACATGGGCCAGCGCCCCCTGCCCGCTGACGGCCTCGATGCGGCGCACGCCCGCCGACACGCCGCCCTCGGACACGATCTTGAACAGCCCGATGTCGCCGGTGCGGCCGACATGGGTGCCACCGCACAGCTCGATCGAGCCATCGCCCATGCGCAGCACGCGTACCTGGTCGCCGTACTTCTCGCCGAACAGCGCCATCGCGCCGAAGTCCAGGGCCTCCTGCATGCCCATGTGGCGGATCTCGGCCGCGTGGTTCGCCCGGACCTCGGCATTGACCCGGCGCTCGATCTCGGCAAGCTCTGCCGGCGTGACCGGCTGGAAATGCGAGAAGTCGAAACGCAGGCGGTCGGGCGCGACCAGCGATCCCTTCTGCACGACGTGGTCGCCCAGGACCTGGCGCAGCGCCGCGTGCAACAAGTGGGTCGCGCTGTGGTTGAGCACGGTGGCGGCGCGGCGCTGGGCGTTGACCGCGCCCAGCAGGCGCTCGCCGCGGCGCAGGGTGCCGCTGACCAGGCGGCCGGCGTGGCCGTGGAACTGGCCGGCCAGCTTCAGCGTGTCCTCGACCGCGAAGCGCGTGCCCTCGGCGTCCAGTTCGCCCGTGTCGCCGACCTGTCCGCCGGACTCGGCATAGAACGGGGTGCGGTCGAGCACGACGATGGCTTCGTCGCCCGCCTCGATGGCATCGACGGGACGACCGTCCTTCAACAGCGCCAGCACCTCGAGGCCACCGGCGTTCAGCATCTCGTAGCCCAGGAACTGCGTCGGCGGCAGCTGCGAGGCGAGCTCGGCAGGCAGCGTCGCGCCTCCGCCGAACTTGCCGGCGGCGCGCGCGGTCTCGCGCTGCTGTTCCATCGCCGCCTCGAACCCGGCCATGTCCACCGACAGCCCGCGCTCGCGCGCGATGTCGGCGGTCAGGTCGACGGGGAAACCGTAGGTGTCGTAGAGGCGGAACGCGTCCACGCCGGGGATGGTGTTCGCGGCCTTCACCGCATCGCGCGCGGCAACCTCGTCGAAGATGCGCATGCCGTGCTCGAGCGTTTCGCCGAAGCGCTCCTCCTCGGCGCGCAACGCGGACTCCACCAGGGCGCGCTTGGCGGCCAGTTCCGGATAGGCATCGCCCATGGTCTCGACCAGCGGCTCGACCATCTTCCAGAAGAAGTCCCCGCGCACGCCGAGCATCCAGCCGTGGCGCAACGCGCGGCGGATGATCCTGCGCAGCACGTAGCCGCGGCCCTCGTTGGAAGGCAGCACGCCGTCGACGATCAGGAAGCTGCACGCACGGATATGGTCGGCGATCACGCGCAGCGACTTGTTGTCCAGGTCGCTGGTACCGGTGAGCCTGGCCGCAGCGGCGATCAGGTGCCGGAACAGGTCGATCTCGTAGTTGCCGTGCACGCCCTGCAGCACAGCGGCGATGCGCTCCAGGCCCATGCCGGTGTCGACGCAGGGCGCCGGCAACGGCAGCAGGGTGCCGTCCGGCTGGCGGTCGAACTGCATGAACACCAGGTTCCAGACCTCGATGTAGCGGTCGCCGTCCTCGTCGGGCGAACCCGGGGGGCCGCCGGGAATGTGCGCGCCATGGTCGTAGAAAATTTCGGTGCACGGACCGCAGGGGCCCGTGTCGGCCATCTGCCAGAAATTGTCGCTGGCGTAGGGCGCGCCCTTGTTGTCGCCGATGCGGATGATGCGGTCGACCGGCACGCCGACCTCGTCGCGCCAGATCGCGTAGGCCTCGTCGTCGTCCTGGTACACGGTGACCAGCAGGCGCTCGGGTGCCAGCTTCCAGACACCGGTCAGCAACTCCCAGGCCCAGGCGATCGCGTCGCGCTTGAAGTAGTCGCCGAACGACCAGTTGCCCAGCATCTCGAAGAAGGTGTGGTGGCGCGCGGTGTAGCCGACCTGGTCCAGGTCGTTGTGCTTGCCGCCGGCGCGCAGGCAACGCTGCACGTCCACGGCACGGACGTGGCGCGGCTTCTCCGCCCCCAGGAATACGTCCTTGAACTGGACCATTCCGGAATTGGTGAACAGCAGGGTTGGATCATTGGCCGGCACCAGCGATGCCGAGGGCACGACGGCATGGCCGCGGGCAGCGAAGAATTCAAGGAAATCGCTGCGGATTCCGGAGGTGGTTTTCATCCGGAAAAGGTTATCAGACCTCGTCGGGATCGAAACGTATCGCTGCCCGGACGCAGTCCCCGTCGAAGCCCCTGCGCAGCAGGAAATCGGCTGCCTTGCGCCGGACCGGAAGCAGTTCGAGCTCGGGTCCGAAGCGGCGGCGGGCGAGCTCGCGGGCCCGTCCCTGCCAGTCGTCCTCGCCGGCTTCGGCCAGGGCGGCGAAGGCTGCGGCGATGGCCGCCTCGTCCATGCCGTGGCTGGCCAGCTCGGCACGGATCCGCAACGGCCCCTGCCCGCCCACGGCACGCGAGCGCGCCAGGCTGCAGGCAAAGCGCACATCGTCCTGCCAGCCCGCCTCGGCCATCTTCGTCACCGCGGCGTCCGCCTCCTCGGCGGCGACGCCCCGGGCCAGCAACTTGCGGGTCAGCTCGGGACGGGAGTGCTCGCGCCGCACCAGCAGCGCGAGCGCCTTTTGCGCCGGCGTGGTCTCGCGCCGTGGCCGCCCCACCCGCGATTACTCCGCGTCGGCGTCGTCGCTTTCCGGCTCGGCTTCGGCCGGCACGAACTTCTCGCGCAGGGTGGCCTCCAGCGTGGCGGCGATTTCCGGGTTGTCCTTCAGGAACTGGCGGGCGTTCTCCTTGCCCTGGCCGATGCGCTCGTCGCCGTAGCTGTACCAGGCGCCGGCCTTCTCGATCAGGCGCGCGTCCACGCCCATGTCGATCAGCTCGCCCTCGCGGGAAATGCCCTGGCCGTACAGGATCTCGGTCACCACCTGCTTGAACGGGGGCGCGAGCTTGTTCTTGACCACCTTGATCCGGGTCTGGTTGCCGATGATCTCGTCGCCCTTCTTGATCGAACCGATGCGGCGGATGTCCAGGCGCACCGACGAGTAGAACTTGAGCGCGTTGCCGCCGGTCGTGGTCTCCGGGCTCTGGCCCGGCATCATGATGCCGATCTTGTGGCGCAGCTGGTTGATGAAGATCACCATGCAGTTGCTGCGCTTGATGTTGCCGGTGAGCTTGCGCAGCGCCTGGCTCATCAGGCGGGCCTGCAGGCCGGGGAGCTGGTCGCCCATCTCGCCCTCGATCTCGGCGCGCGGGGTCAGCGCGGCGACCGAGTCGACCACCACCATGTCCACGGCGTTGGAGCGCACCAGCATGTCGCAGATCTCACGCGCCTGCTCGCCGGTGTCGGGCTGCGACACCAGCAGGTCGTCGACGTTGACGCCGAGCTTGGCGGCATAGGTCGGGTCGAGCGCGTGTTCGGCGTCGACGAAGGCGGCGGTACCGCCGCGCTTCTGGCACTGGGCGATCGCCTGCAGGGTCAGCGTGGTCTTGCCCGAGGACTCCGGACCGTAGATCTCCACCACGCGGCCCTTGGGCAGGCCGCCGATGCCCAGCGCGATGTCGAGCAGCAGCGAACCGGTCGGGATCACCGGGATGACTTCGGCGACGCGGTCGCCCATGCGCATGACCGATCCCTTGCCGAACTGCTTTTCGATCTGGGTCAGGGCGGCAGACAGGGCGCGCTTCTTGTTCTCGTCCATGGTCGGATCCTCGGTAGGTTTTTGTCGGGTTCGAGGCAAGCCTAGGGGGCTGCCATCGCAGAAGTTGCGACTTGCATCGCCGTCGCGCTATCGGGAAATGCCGCGTTCAACGGTTCGGCCTCACCAGGCCGCAGTACAGGCCCTCGATGGCGAAGTCCTGGCCCGGCTGGACCTCGATCGGTGCATAGTCGGGATTGCGGGGCAGCAGCCGGATCCGGTCCTTGCCGACCTTCAGCAGCTTGACCGTGATCTCCTCGTCGATGCGCGCGACCACGATCTGCCCGGAACGCGCGTCGCGGGTCCGGTGCACGCCGATCAGGTCGCCGTCGAAGATGCCCTCGTCGCGCATCGAGTCGCCCTTCACCTTGAGCAGGTAGTCCGGCGCGGGCGAGAACAGCACCCGGTCCAGGATCAGCATCTGGTCGGAGCCATGGGTGTCGGCACCGATCGGCGCACCCGCGGCGACCTGGCCCAGGACCGGCAGGTGCAGGGCATCGTCGTCGTTGCCGGCGGGCGCCCGTTCCTGTTCCAGTTCCAGCGCCAGCGACTGCTGCGGCCGCACCGGCGCCTGCAACAGGCGGATGCCGCGGGCGCGCCCGGGCACCCGCTCGATCGCCCCCGCGGCTTCCAGCGCCTCGAGGTGGTACTGCGCCGCGCGCACGCCCTTGAAGCCGAAGGCGCGGGAAATCTCCGCCTGCGAAGGCGGCATGCCCTCGGCCTCGATGCGCTCGGCGATCAGGGCCAGGATGGCCTGCTGGGTGTCGGTCAGTTCCATGGTTAGTAGTAATACTACTAACGGCGGATGACTGTCAACGACCGCGGCTTGCGCCGCTCCACGCCTACCGGCTGAAGGGCTCCAGGCCGCCCAGTGCCGCGGCCACGGTCTGGCGGCGCACCGCCTCCCGATCGCCCTGGAACCGGAACACCTGCGCCTTCGGGTAGCCCCCGCGCCGCTTCCATGCGATCCAGACCGTGCCCACCGGCTTGTCCACAGTGCCGCCGCCCGGCCCGGCGATGCCGGTGACCGCCACGGCAACGCTGGCGCCCGAATGCACGAGTGCCCCGGACACCATTTCCAGCACCGTTTCGCGGCTGACCGCGCCGAACGCCTCCAGGGTCTCCGGGCGAACACCCAGCAACGCCTGCTTGGCCTCGTAGCTGTAGGTGGCCAGGCCGCAGTCGAACCAGTCCGACGAACCGGCGATGTCGGTCACGACCTTGGCGATCCAGCCGCCCGTGCAGCTTTCGGCCGTGACCAGGGTCAGGCGGGCCTCGCGCAGGCGCGCGCCGGTGGTTCCGGCGAGCGCCTGCAGTTCGGCGTCGGTTGGGGCTTGGATGTCGGAGGCGGCCATGGTTCCAGTCTACGGAACCGGCCGCCTTCCGGCATGCCCCCTGCCGTCAATAGCTCACGCGCAGCGTGGCCCCGTACATCCGCGGTGCGCCCAGGAAGGCGTTGAACGTGTTGAACGGATTGTTGGGCAGCGGCGAGACGTTCTGCAGCGGCCCGTCGAAACCGACCTGGACGTATTCGGTGTCGGCCAGGTTGGTGGCCCACAGCTCGAGCATCCAGCGCCCGTTTGCCGAACCCAGGCCGACCCGCGCGTTGAGCACCGTGTAGGCGTCCTGGTACTTCTCGACGTCGAGGTCGGAGCCGGTGTTGTAACCGGCCATGTACTTGCCGCCGAGATTGAACCGCATCTTCAGCCCATTGGACAGGTCCCGGTCGTAGCTCACCGAGGCCGAACCCGACAGGTCGGGCGCGAACGGCATGGTGGCGCCGGGCAGCTTGTACAGCGCACCGGTGGGCTCGACGAAATCGCCGCCCGGGATGTCGTCGCCGAAGGTGGTGTCGGCGTACATCAGGCCGCCCTGGAACATCAGCCCCGGGATCGTGCGCGGCTGCCACAGCAGTTCCGCATCCACGCCCTTGGACGTCACTTCCGGGATCGAGCGCACCACGAAGCTGGTGCCGAGGAAGCTGTTGAGCTGGAAGTCCTCGTACTTCTGGTGGAACAGCGTGGCATTGAACAGCAGCGAGCCGTCGTTCCAGGTGGTCTTCAGGCCGAGCTCGTAGCTGTCGACGAACTCGCCAGGGAACGAGGTGTCGTTGACCGGCAGGATCCCCGCGCCGCCGCTGGACAGGCCGCTGCTGGACTGCACGCGGTCGAGGTTGAAGCCACCGCCCTTGTACCCGCGCGCGCCGGACAGGTAGGTCATGACGTTCTCGTTCCAGCGGTACGCGGCCTTCAGCGTGCCGGACCACTCCTTCTCCTCGCTCGACTGGCGGGTGTGGCCGCCGATCGGGTTGCCGCCCTCGTCCACGCGCATCACGTGCATCGGGTTGGCCCACGGCAGGCAGCCGTAGCCGATGATCTGCGGGATGACCTGCGGCAGGGCCGCTGCCGGCACGCCGCGCGCCATCAGCGCGGCGGCGATGCGCGCCTGGCCGTTGACCGGGTCGAGCATCGCGGAGCAGCCCGGACTGCCATTGGGATTGCTGTACCACGAATCGAGCGTCTTCTCGTCGCGCGTGTAGCGCGCGCCAACGGTGATGTCGAGCGCGTCGGTGGCGTGCCAGGTGTTGTTGGTGAACAACGCCGTGCTCTTCGCGTTCTGCTCGTAGGTGTCGAGCGCGCCGAGCCCGGCGAACACGCTGCCGAACGGGCGGCCCGTGGCATCGGCCAGGAAGGTCGGCGCATTGGGCAGCTGGGCCAGCGCCGGATTGATCAGCGACAGCAGCGCGATCGACAGGTACGGCTCGTAATGCGCGCCGATGCGGTAGGTTTCGGTCCGGTCCAGGTCCTCGTCGGAATAGAACAGTCCGAACATCCAGTCCACCCTGTCGGTGGCGCCGGTGAGCCTGAATTCCTGGCTGAAGGTGCGGAAACCGGTGAACGACTCGTCTTCATCCGGGTTGCGGTACAGCACGTCGGCGGTGCTGAAGTCGTAGTCCAGGCCGTTGATGGCCTCCCAGTTGCGCGACGCGGTGATCGAGGTCAGGGTCGACCCCCCGAACCAGGGGGCCTCCCAGTTCACTTCCGCCGACACGCCGCTGTCCTTGATGTCCTGCGAGGTCGGCCGATTGCTGTACGCCACGCGGTCGAAGGGATCGTCGCCGGGTGCGGCGACCGCCTTGCCGCCGACCAACGCGTTGAGGATGCCGGCGGTGGCGCCCACCGTCGTCTGCACGGCCGTGCAGCAGTTCTCCTCGCGGCTGGTGAAGTCGCCGGAGACCAGGATGTCCAGCGCATCGCCCGGTTCGAACAGGAATTTCACCCGCGCCGTGTGGTAGTTCTGGTCGTAGTCCTCGTCGTTGGCGCGCGGGCCGGCGCCGGTGCGCACGTCCATCCAGCCGTCGCGCGTGCGCTTTGCCCCGTACACGCTGAAGGCCGCGCCTTCGCCGAGCGCATCGTTGTAGCTGGCGGCCAGGCCCATGGTGCCGTAGTCGCCGGCGGTGATCTCGGCCTCCACGTTCTGCACATGGCTCGGGCGCCGGGTCACGACGTTGATCACGCCGGCCGAAGTGTTCTTGCCGAAGACGGTGCCCTGCGGACCCTTCAGCACCTCGATGCGCTCGATCTGGCCCAGGTCGCCGAAGCCGACGCTGTTGCGCGGGCGGTAGACGCCGTCGATCACGATGCCGACCGAGGATTCGAGGCCGACGTTGTCGCCCACGGTACCGATGCCGCGGATGCGCGCGGTGGTGATCGCCTCGCTCTGGGTGCTGGTCACGGTAAGGCCCGGGACCAGGACCTGCAGGTCCTTGATGTCGTGGACGCCGGTGTCCTGCAGCAGTTGCTGGTCGAGGACCGTCACCGAGATCGGGACGTCCTGCAACACTTCCTCGCGCTTCTGCGCGGTGACGGTCATGGTCGCCAGCGTCGTCACCTTGTCCGCCTCGTCCTGGCCCCCGGGCGCGGCCTGCGCAGCCTCCTGCGCCTGTGCGGAGAGCGCCATGGACAGGCAGGCCGCGAACACCGCGGCGGCGAGCGTGTGGCGTTGCAGTTTGCGGTTTGCCATTTCTTGTTTTCCCCCAAAGAAAATCGGATGAGCGCGCGGGTGCGCGCGACGCCTGCACTCGACAATCAGCCCGGCAACCTGCCCGCCGGATTCCATCCGCGACCCTCGTGGGGGAAAGGCCGCTGGCCCCCGCTTCCCCGCGAAGGCCCCATACGGGGACGTATAGCACAGGGTCGGTTTTTTCGCACCGGTGGTCCGGCAGGGCACCGGCCGTTGGCGAGGCGATACCATGGCGGGCCGCCGGCGCACCGGCCTGCCTGCCGCCCATGAAAGTACAGACCCCGGAACACACGCCCCTGATGCGCCAGTTCTTCGCCGCCAAGGCGGAGCATCCGGACGTGCTGCTGTTCTTCCGCATGGGCGACTTCTACGAACTGTTCTACGACGACGCGCGCAAGGCGGCGAAGCTGCTCGACATCACCCTGACCCAGCGTGGGTCCTCGGCGGGCCAGCCGATCCCGATGGCGGGGGTGCCGGTGCACGCGTACGAAGGCTACCTGGCGCGGCTGGTGGCGCTGGGCGAATCGGTGGCGATCTGCGAGCAGATCGGAGATCCGGCCGCGTCGAAGGGACTGGTCGAGCGCAAGGTCGTGCGCATCGTCACCCCGGGCACGGTCACCGACGAGGCGTTGCTGAGCGAGCGTCGCGACACCCTGCTGCTGGCCGTCGCCCGAGGCAGGCAGGGCTACGGGCTGGCCTGGGCCGACCTGTCCAGCGGCCGCTTCCTGGTCAACGAAGTCGCCGGCGACGATGCCCTCGAGGCCGAACTCGCGCGCCTGGAGCCGGCCGAACTGCTGCTGCCGGACGAGGACGGCTGGGCGCCCCACGTGCTCGAGCGCAACGGCCTGCGCCGCCGGCCGCCGTGGCTGTTCGACGCCGACAGCGGACGCCGCCAGCTGCTGCAGTTCTTCGGCCTGCACGACCTCTCCGGATTCGGCATCGAGGACAAGCCGCTGTGCATCGCTGCCGCTGCCGCCCTGCTCGGCTACGTCGAGGAAACCCAGAAGCAGCGGCTGCCGCACCTGACCGCGATCGCCACCGAACCGTCGGACGAGGCGATCGCGATGAACGCGGCCACGCGCCGCCACCTCGAGCTGGACACGCGCGTCGACGGCGACACCCGCAACACCCTGCTCGGCGTGCTGGACACCACGGTGACGCCGATGGGTGGCCGCCTGCTGCGGCGCTGGCTGCACCGCCCGCTGTGCGACCGCACCGCGCTGGGCGAACGCCACCACGCCGTCGCGACCTTCATCGACAGCCGTGCTTGCGACGACCTGCGCGAACAGTTCCGCGCACTCGGCGACCTGGAGCGCATCCTGTCGCGCATCGCCCTGTGCAGCGCCCGCCCGCGCGACCTGAGCACGCTGCGCGACGGCCTTGCCCTGTTGCCGGCCGTGAACGCATTGCTGGCGCCGCTGGATTCGCCGCGCCTGCAGGCGCTCGCCGCGGAGCTGGGCGAACACGGAGAGCAGGCGCACCTGCTGGCCTCGGCGATCGTCCCGCAGCCACCGCTGCTCGCCCGCGACGGCGGCGTCTTCGCCGACGGCTACGATGCGGAGCTCGATGAACTGCGTCGCCTGTCGACGCACGCGGACCGGTTCCTCGTCGACCTCGAACAGCGCGAGCGCGAGGCGACGGGCATCGCCACCCTCAAGGTCGGCTACAACCGCGTCCACGGCTACTTCATCGAGATCAGCAAGGGCCAGTCCGGCAAGGCGCCGGCGCACTACACCCGCCGCCAGACTCTCACCGGGGCCGAGCGTTACATCACCGAGGAACTCAAGCAGTTCGAGGACAAGGTGCTGTCGGCGCGCGAGCGTTCGCTGGCGCGCGAGAAGCTGCTGTACGAGCAGCTGCTCGAACAGCTCAACGAGGACCTCGAATCGCTACGTCGCTGCGCCTCGGCGCTGAGCGAACTCGACGTGCTCGCCTGCTTCGCCGAGCGCGCGCAGGCCCTGGACTGGTCGCGGCCGCGCCTGGTCGACGCGCCCTGCCTGCACATCGAGGCCGGTCGCCATCCGGTGGTCGAGGCCGTGCGCGACGAACCGTTCACCGCCAACGACCTGGTGCTGGACGACGCCACCCGGATGCTGGTGATCACCGGGCCGAACATGGGCGGCAAGAGCACCTACATGCGCCAGAACGCGCTGATCGTGCTGCTCGCGCACATCGGCAGCTTCGTGCCGGCGTCGCGCGCGGAGATCGGCCCGATCGACCGCATCCTCACCCGCATCGGCGCCGGCGACGACCTCGCCCGCGGCCAGTCGACTTTCATGGTCGAGATGAGCGAGACCAGCTACATCCTGCATCACGCCACCGACCGCTCGCTGGTGCTGATGGACGAGATCGGGCGCGGCACTTCGACCTACGACGGCCTTGCGCTCGCCGACGCCTGCGCCCGCCACCTGGCCGGCAGCAACCGCAGCTACACGCTCTTTGCCACGCACTACTTCGAACTGACCGCGCTGGCCACGCCCGGCAGCGGCATCGCCAACGTGCACCTGGACGCGGTCGAGCATCGCGCGCAGGACGGCACCGAGTCGCTGGTGTTCATGCATGCGGTCAAGGACGGCCCCGCCGACCGCAGCTTCGGCC
>NZ_JARUVM010000193.1 GCF_029763755.1 Luteimonas sp. 8-5 | reverse complement strand
GTTCGAGTTGCGCAATCTGAAATAACATCCTGACAGGAGTTTCAAAAGATCATGTCCAAATTCAAGCAGAGCTCTCTTGCCGTTGCCGTCGTGCTCGGCCTGGGCCTGTCGGCCGCGGCCGCGGCCTACACGATCCAGACCGGTGGCGACACCGACCCCATGCTGATCGCCACCGCCGACATCGTCGACGGCGACACCAACATCGGCGTTACCGATGCGACCCTCATCTCGCTGACCGGCTCGGACTTCATCCTGGGCCGCACCACCGGCTTCACCATCCGCGTCAACCTGAGCAACGGCGCCACCT
>NZ_JARUVM010000192.1 GCF_029763755.1 Luteimonas sp. 8-5 | reverse complement strand
GCTTCGCGATCCGCGAGGGCGGCCGTACCGTCGGCGCCGGCGTGGTGGCCAAGATCGTCAAGTAACGCGATCTGGCGGTTCACGGGGCTTGCACAAGGCCCCGGAAACCCGCTAGAATGTTCGACTCACCGCGGCCTTGCCTTCACGGGGGCCGCGGAACAGCGAAATGAGGCGCAGGAGGCGCCTCGTTTTCGCCAGGCAGGGAAATGCCGCGCGGCAGTGCTCCGTCCGTCCCGAAAAATAGTTCGGGGCATCGATGACGGGGCCGTTTGCGCGTATGCAGCTTTCCTTCCTGGCGGGCCGGGTAACCGGTCCGCCTTGTTT
>NZ_JARUVM010000191.1 GCF_029763755.1 Luteimonas sp. 8-5 | reverse complement strand
CTGCTTGAATTTGGACATGATCTTTTGAAACTCCTGTCAGGATGTTATTTCAGATTGCGCAACTCGAACCGGATGCACTGCAGCCGCCTGGCGCCAGGCGGACGGCACGGGCAGGATCGTAAGAAATGGAGCCCCTCTCCCCCTAGGACATCGAGCTACCAGGCGACGCTAACCAAAGCTCGGGCCCCCGTCAATGGATTCAGGGCACGGAACGCAAAAAAAGACGGGCGGCCCTGGGGCCGCCCGTCCGGTTTTGCTCGAGCCGATTCGACTTAGTTGTTGTCGAAGTAGCTCTGGAACACCTGCTCGCCACGGCCGTCGGCGTCGGTCAGGTTGGTGACCGTGCCGTCGGTGGCGT
>NZ_JARUVM010000190.1 GCF_029763755.1 Luteimonas sp. 8-5 | reverse complement strand
GCGCCGGTGTGGGCGCGGGTGCGGCGGGCGCAGGTGAGACAGGTGCGGGCTCGCCCTCCCCGGGTGGCGGCGCATCCCAGTCGATGACCGGCGGCGGTGCCGGCTCGCGCGGCGGGGCGGGACGGTCTTCGACCGGCTCGCCGGAAAGCAGCGCCTTCATCTCGTCGCTGAGGTCGCCGAAATCCAGGTCGCCGTCGGCTACGTCGAAGCTGGCGGTGTCGTCGCTTTCGTGGTCGGTGGCCGGCACGTCGTCGAGGGTGAGTTCGATCGATGGCTCCTCGTCGACCGGCTCCGGCTCCACAGGCTCCAGCGCGACGGGCGCAGGTGCAGGCGGAGGCATCGGCGGAGCAGCGGCCGCTTCGGCGGTGCCGGTGCGCGTCGGCGGGGCGCCATCGTCGCTG
>NZ_JARUVM010000019.1 GCF_029763755.1 Luteimonas sp. 8-5 | reverse complement strand
GGCCGGGACCGACGCGGCCAGGGGCGAGCGCCACGCCACCGTCGCCGCGGCGCTGGACGCGGCCCTGGCCGATGCCGGTCCCGGCGACCGGGTGCTGGTGTTCGGATCCTTCCATACCGCGTCCGCCGCATTGCAGGCGTTAAGGGACGGCAGCGGCGAGCGCGTATAATTCGCAGGCCCTTCGCAGCCCACGAGCGCCGATGGACCCTGCACTGAAACAGCGCCTTGTCGGCGCCGGCGTCCTGGTGGCGCTGGCGGTGATTTTCCTGCCGATGCTGGTCCAGGGGCCCGCCCCGGACAGTGGCGTGGCCGACGTATCGCTGGACGTTCCCGACGCGCCTGCCGGCGACTTCGAGACCCGTGACCTGCCGCTGGTGGACCTGGAGGCCGGTACCGATGGTGGCGTGGTCGACGTGCCGGCGCCGGAAGCTCCGGCGGAGGCGCTGCCCCAGCCGCAGACCGAAGCCCCGTCGCAGCCGCAGCCGTCGCAGCCGCAGCCGGCGCAGGCCGAACCCGCGAAGAGCGAACCGGCCCCGTTGCCCAGCGACGCCGGCGAGATGTATCCGGCCGCGACGGCCGGCGGCAACTACGCCGTGAGCTACGGCAGTTATTCCACCGTCGCCGCGGCCGATGCCGCGGTCGCCTCGCTGCG
>NZ_JARUVM010000189.1 GCF_029763755.1 Luteimonas sp. 8-5 | reverse complement strand
GGCAAGAGCACGCTGATCGGGCGGTTGCTGCACGACACGAAGCTGCTGCTGGACGACCAGGTCAGCGCGCTGGAAAGCGACAGCAAGCGCTTTGGCACCCAGAACGGCGAGATCGACTTCGCCCTGCTGGTCGACGGCCTGGCCGCCGAGCGCGAACAGGGCATCACCATCGACGTGGCCTACCGGTTCTTCGGCACCGACAAGCGCAAGTTCATCGTCGCCGACTGCCCCGGCCACGAGCAGTACACGCGCAACATGGCCACCGGTGCGTCCACCGCGGACCTGGCGGTGGTGCTGGTGGACGCGCGCAAGGGCCTGCTGACCCAGACCCGGCGGCACAGCTACATCGTCTCGCTGCTGGGCATCCGGCACGTGTTGCTGGCGGTGAACAAGATGGACCTGGTCGA
>NZ_JARUVM010000188.1 GCF_029763755.1 Luteimonas sp. 8-5 | reverse complement strand
AGTCGAAGTCGCCGCCGGCTTCACCTCGTTCGGCTACCTGGGCACCGACGAGTTCACCTCGGTCCTGACAGGTGACTTCTCGGCGTTCGACACCGCCACCAACGCCGATGCGGTTGGCGTCTTCCTGTCGCTCAACAACGACTGCTCCACCGAGGACGTGACGGGCGACGTCGACAACGCCGCCGGCACGGTGACCTTCGAGTACACCGGCGCCGACGTGGCCATCGCCGCCACCGGCTTCAGCGCGTACGTCTGCGCCGCCGTGAACGGTGGCAACGCCGTCGTGATCGACGACACCTCCGCCGCGATCGCCACCACCTTCGTCCGTGGCGACGTCGAGTCGACCAGCGCCAGCTGCAACCTGCTGCCGCTGCGTTACAACGGTTCCGTGGTCGAGGTCTACCACGTCAACCCGGCCGGCAACACCACCGCGC
>NZ_JARUVM010000187.1 GCF_029763755.1 Luteimonas sp. 8-5 | reverse complement strand
CTGGGCAGGTGCCGGTGCGCGCGTCGCCGTGCGCGCAGGTTGCGGGTCGGGTTGCGGCCCGGCCGGCTCGCCACCGCCCTGCTCCTCCGGCGTGCCCTCGCCGATGAATTCCACCTGCACCACGTCCTCGCCTTCCTGCACCGGCGTTGGCGCGCCGCCGTAACGTGCATAGGCCAGCCACAGCACGAACAGCGCGAACACCAACTGCATGAAGGCGGAGATCGAAAACGCGGCGATGCGCTGCCAGCGGTCTTCCGGGCCCACCGGCTGCCATTGCTGGCGCAGCAACGCGGCGAAGGCCTGGAACGTGTTGAGTTGCGGACTGCGTCGCGGCGGGCGGCGCAAGGCGCGCGCGGCCAGGATCGCGACGATGGCGTCGGCGCTGGCGCCGCGGATTCGCCCGATGCCAACGCGCATGGCCGCGAACCACGCACGCCAGCCCGG
>NZ_JARUVM010000186.1 GCF_029763755.1 Luteimonas sp. 8-5 | reverse complement strand
CGCGCTGCCGCTGTCCCCGGCCACGCCCGCGCTCGGCAGCACGCTGCGCCAGCTGCGGGCCATGCGCTGACGCGGCGGCGACATGGGCCGTGCGAGGGTGCCAACCAGGAGGACCGCGCCATGAACCTGTTCCGCAACCTGCTGTTCTGGATCCTGCTGGCACTGCTCGGCGCCATCGCCGCGCAACTGCTGCTGGCCGATCCGGGTTACGTGCTGGTGCGCTTCCGCGGCTACGACTACGAGACCACCGTCGCCACGGCGGTGCTGGCGACGATCGTCGTGCTGGTTGCCCTGTGGCTGTTGTGGAAGCTGCTGACCCTGCCTTTCCGCAGCTGGCGCCGGCATCGCGACCGCCGTTCGCGCGCGCGACTGGGTGAAGGCCTCGACGCGCTGCATCGCGGCCACTACGACCGCGCCGAGAAGCTGCTGGTACAGGCCGCCGATGCGGGCGACGACGCCGAAGCGGGCGCGCGGGTTGCCGCCGCCCATGCCGCCGCGG
>NZ_JARUVM010000185.1 GCF_029763755.1 Luteimonas sp. 8-5 | reverse complement strand
TGCCGCCGACGGCGACCTGCACGGCGCTGTAGCCGTCGCTCTCGAGGGTCTTGATCTGGGTGATGCGGTTCGGGGTCGCCTCGATCAGGGTCACCGGGATGGACTTGCCGTCCTCGGTGAACAGGCGGCTCATGCCGGCCTTGCGGCCGACGATGCCCAACGAATACTTCTTCGCGGTCATGGCTGGGGCCCTCAGGTCAGCTTGATCTGGACGTCGACGCCGGCCGCGAGCTCGAGCTTCATCAGCGCATCGACGGTCTTGTCGTTCGGGTCGACGATGTCCAGCACGCGCTTGTGCGTGCGGGTCTCGTACTGGTCGCGCGCGTCCTTGTCGACGTGCGGCGAGGTCAGGATGGTGTAGCGCTCGATCTTGGTCGGCAGCGGGATCGGGCCGCGCACCTGCGCGCCGGTCCGCTTGGCCGTCTCGACGATCTCGCTGGCCGAGCGGTCGATCAGGCGATGATCGAAAGCCTTCAGCCGGATGCGAATCTTCTGGTCCGCCATGAGGAATTCCTCGAAGTAAAGAGCGAAGAGCCGGCGGCTGGGTGCGCCGACCCCGTGGAAACAAGCGTTAAATCAACAACTTGGAGGGA
>NZ_JARUVM010000184.1 GCF_029763755.1 Luteimonas sp. 8-5 | reverse complement strand
GCGCTGCACTCCGGCCTGGGCGACGCCGAGCGCGCGCGCACCTGGACCGCGGCCTGGCGCGGCGAGGCGCGGGTGGTCGTGGGAACGCGCTCGGCCGTGTTCACGCCATTGCCCGACGCCGGCCTGGTGATCGTCGACGAAGAGCACGACGGCAGCTACAAGCAGTTCGACGGCATCCGTTACCACGCGCGCGACTTCGCCCTGGTGCGGGCCAAGGCGCTGGGCGTTCCCGTCGTCCTGGGCAGCGCCACGCCGTCGCTGGAGACCTTGCACAACGCGCACGCCGGCCGCTACCTGCACCTGCGCCTGCCACAACGCGCGGGCGAGGCCCGGCCGCCGACGGTGCGGGTGCTGGACGTGCGCAAGCGCGCACTCGACGCGGGCCTGTCGCCGGACCTCCTGGCGGCGATCGGCAGGACGCTCGACGCTGGCGGACAAGTGCTGGTGTTCAGGAACCGCCGCGGCTATGCGCCGGTACTGCTATGCCATGACTGCGGCTGGAGCGCGCAGTGCCAGCGTTGCGACGCACCGATGACGGTGCATGCGGGCGGCCGCCGCCTGCAATGCCACCACTGCGGCCTGCGCCGCGCCGCGCCGCCCGCGTGCCCGGATTG
>NZ_JARUVM010000183.1 GCF_029763755.1 Luteimonas sp. 8-5 | reverse complement strand
TGGGGTAGTAGGTGACGTTGGTGGCGTAGGTGCCGGCCTGGGTGGGCTGGCCCAGGGCGTTGGGGGCGTAGTCGACCGTCAAGCTGTCGGGATAGGTCAGGCTGGCCAGGTGGCCGTTGCCGGTATAGCCGTAGCCCACGGTCCAGGTGTAGGTGTCGGCCTGGAGGGTCTCGGACACGGGCAAGCGGCGCTTGTTGTAGAGGTAGCTGTTGACGACGCTGCTGGCGCCGCCGTCGTTGTACGTGGTGATGCTTTCGGGCAGGCCGTCGGGGGTGTAGTCCCAGGCCTGGTTGCCGTTGTTGTCCGGGAACTCCAGCGTGCTGATGCGGTTGCGGGCGTCGTAGGTGCGCACGACCTTGCGGGCCAGGATGGTGGCGGTGTTGCCGGTGGCGCTGCAGGCCGTGCCGTCGGGCAGGCCGCTGGCGCTCCAGGCCAGGTTGCCGGCGGCGTCGTAGCCCATCAGGGTGGTGCCGGTTTCGGGTTCGATGACGCGGCACAGCTCCTGATAGCTGTTGTATTCGTATTGGCGGACGATCGCCTCCGGCGCCGGTGGCGGGATGGCCACGCTGATCGTCTTCGACGTCGAGTAACCGCTGCAGTTGCCGGTGCCCGAGCCGGCGCAGGCGCGGACCCGGTAGCTGTAACTGCC
>NZ_JARUVM010000182.1 GCF_029763755.1 Luteimonas sp. 8-5 | reverse complement strand
TCGAGCGCGGCGGCGAACGCGTCCAGCCGCTGCAGCGCGAGCACTTTCGGGTCGGCCTCCAGCGCGTCGAGTTCGGTGCGCTCCTGCGCCAGCGCCTGGCGAAGGTCGAGCACCGCGGGCGCGTCGATGTTTTCCAGCACGCCCGCGGCGAGCGCATAGGCGCGGCGCGCGCCCTCCAGGTCGCCGGCAAGCTGCAGGCGTTGCGCCCCCGCCACCAGCAGCAGTTCGGCTTCGTCCAGGCGCAGCGCCCGGGTGCCGTCGCGCGCCGGATCGGCAAGCCTGGCCACGCTGTCTTCCAGCAATGCGGCGCGCTGGCCGATGCCGATCACTTCCTCGCGCAACACCTGGGTGCTGGCATCGGCGCGGAGCATGCGTTGCGCCTGCGCGCGCTGGTCGCGGCGCAACGCGGCGATGCGGTCCTCGAGCGCCTGCCAGTGGCCGGCCTGCTCGCTCGCGTCCGCAGCCGCGCGCGACTGCCAGTCCTGCCACGCCACCCAGCCGCGCCAGCCGAGCACGCCGAGCAACGCAAGCAGCAACAACCAGGGCAGGGCACTGCGCCTGCGGCGCGGGGCGCGGGGAAGCGTGTCCGATGCGGAGTTGGTTTCCATGTCGGCGCCAATGCTAGCGACTCACGCGCGCTGGTGGGCGGCGGCCGCTGCAGCGACAAGATCGGCGGGCATCGCGCTGGCGGCGACCACGATCCGTCCGAACCCGCGCTCGGCGGCCAGGCGCGCCAGGCGCTCGCTGGCTGCGACGACCGCCGCCTGGCGCAGGATGGCTGCCGCATCGGCAGG
>NZ_JARUVM010000181.1 GCF_029763755.1 Luteimonas sp. 8-5 | reverse complement strand
GGCCGCGGTCCAGGTGCGCGCGCGCTCGGCGTCGCCCAGGCCGGAGTGCAGCGCGTGCACGGGCACGCCCAGGCGCGCGCGGAAGCGCGCCAGCAGCTGCGGGGTGAGGCCGATTTCCGGCACCAGGACCAGCGCCTGCCTGCCGCGCGCCAGGCAGTCGGCGATCGCCTGCAGGTAGACCTCGGTCTTGCCGCTGCCGGTGACGCCGTCGAGCAGGATCGGTGCGAAGCCGCCTGCGGCAGCACCCACTATCGCGTCGATGGCCGCCTGTTGCGCGGCGTTGGGCACCGGTGGCGGCGCGACCGGGGTGGATGCCAGCGCATTGGCTGGTACCGCGATCCGCTCGGCCAGGCTGCGCTTGGACAGCGCCCGCGCCGCGCTGCGCCAACCGTCCCCCAGCGCCGCCTGCAAGACATCCTCATCAAGGGCGCCGGTCTCCAGCTGCCGCGCCAGCTCGCGCGGCCTGCCGCTGCGCAGGCCGGGCAGGGCAGTGTACCCGGCCTCGGTGAGCTGCCAGGCCCAGGCGTGGGTGGCGGGCAGGGGCTCGCCACGGCGCAGCATTGCCGGCAGGGCGGTGGCCAGGACCTCGCCCAGCGGCGCATGCAGGTAGCGCGCGAGCCAATGCAGCGACTGCATCGACTCCCCGTGGAACACTGGTTCCGGGTCGAGCAACGCGGCCACTTCGCGCAGGGCGCCGGGGTCCTCCGCCGGCCCCGCGGAGACGACCACGCCGACAAGCTCGCGGTTGCCGAACGGCACCCGGACCCGGCAGCCGACCGACTGCACGGGCGCCATGTCTGCAGCCGGGAGATAGTCGAAAAGCCGGGCCAGGGGCACCGGCAGGGCGACCTGGCAAGCGGTGGGCGCGGGC
>NZ_JARUVM010000180.1 GCF_029763755.1 Luteimonas sp. 8-5 | reverse complement strand
GGCGGCCTGGCACGCTTGCCCGGGCTGAGCCTGGTTGCGGGGGTCGCCAGCGCGGAGGCGCTGCACGCGCTGGGATTCGAGGCGGTGCGGCTGAAGTGGCCCAACGACCTGGTGGTGGCCGAGGGCGGTGGCGCGCGCGGCCTGCGCAAGCTCGGCGGATTGCTGGTCGAGGGCGGCGGCGAAGCAGGCGGGCCCGCGCGAGCGGTGATTGGCCTGGGCCTCAACGTGGCCATGCCCGCCAGCACGGCCGCGGACATCGGCCAACCCTGGACCGATCTGGCTAGCCTCGCCGGCGGGCAGGCGCCATCGCGCAATGCAGTGGCCGCGGCGCTGCTGTCGCACTGGCTGCCGGCCCTGGAGCTGTTCGACGAGGTCGGCCTGGCACCGTTCCTGGAGCGGTATGCGCCGCTCGATGCGCTCGCCGGCCGCGAAGTGATGGTGCACGCGCACGATGGCGACCACGTCGGTGCAGTGTCTGGCCTGGCCGCCGACGGTGGCCTGCGTGTACGCATCGACGGTGGCGAGCGCGTGGTGCACGCCGGCGAAGTCAGCGTGAGGCCAGTTTGAGCGCCGCCGCAAACACCTGGCTGTTCGACCTGGGCAACAGCCGCCTGAAGTTCGCGCCGCTCCGCGACGGTGGCATCGGCGACATCGTCGCGATCGAGCACGACGGCACTGCCTTCGCATCGGGCTGGGACGCGCGCTTGCCCCGGGAGCTGGACGCGGCCTGCGTGGCGGCGGTCGCGGCCCCGGATCTGTGCGCCCGGTTGGTGGGCGCGCTCGCCGCGCGTGGCGCGCAGGTCTCGCAAGCGCGCACCCTGGCAACGCTGGACGGGCTGCGCATCGCCTATGCGCAACCCGAACGCCTCGGCGTCGA
>NZ_JARUVM010000018.1 GCF_029763755.1 Luteimonas sp. 8-5 | reverse complement strand
CGGCCGCACCCTGCAGCGGGTGCGGATCGGCCCGTTCGCCAGCCGCGCCGACGCCGAGGCCGCGCGCCAGCGCGTGAGCCGCGCGGGCCGGCACCAGGATGCCCGGGTGATCGTGCTCGACGCCGATACCGAAGTCGCGGCGGCCGGGAAGGTCGAAGCGCCGAAGCCCGCCGCCAAGCCCGCCGTCGCCAAGCCCGCAGCGGCCGACGTCGGTTTCGCGGTGCAGCTGGGTGCCTTCGCCCGCAAGGCCGATGCCGACAAATTGCGCGATCGCGCTCGTTCGCTCGGGTTCAGCGCATTCACCGAGACCGTGGCCACCGACAAGGGCGACCTGGTCCGGGTGCGGCTGGGGCCGGTGTCGACCCGCGCCGAGGCCGAGAAGCTCCAGGCGCAGGCCAAGGCGAAGCTGGCGATGGCCGGCGTCGTCCGCCCGCATCCGTGAGCGCGCTCTGAACGATGAATGCCACGGACATGCTGCTGCTGGCGATCATCGGGATTTCAATGCTGTTCGGGGTGATGCGCGGCTTCATCGGCGTGCTCGCCTCGCTGGCGGCGTGGTTGCTGGCGGCATGGGCCTCGTTCCAGTTCGGCGCGCAGGTGGCGTTGCTGTTGTCGTCCGGCCAGGCGCCGAGTTCCGGGCAGCTGATGGCGGGCTACGGCCTGAGCTTCCTGTGCGTGCTGCTGGTCGTGGGCATCGTCGGCTGGCTGGTACGCAAGCTGGTGCATGCGATCGGCCTGTCCGGCATGGATCGCACGCTCGGGTTGTTGCTCGGACTGGTGCGCGGCGGCTTCGTCGCCTGCGTGCTGGTGTTGCTGATGGGTTTCACGGCCATGCCGCGGGAACCGGGCTGGCGCGAGTCGCAGGTCGTGCCGGTGCTGTTGCCCGGTGCGATGTGGTTGCGGACCTGGCTGCCCGACTGGGCGGCGCAGCGAGTGGATTTCGGGAGTACATGACATGTGCGGGATCATCGGCATCGTTGCCAACCAGGACGTCGCGGCCGAGCTGTACGACGGCCTGACCGTGCTCCAGCACCGTGGCCAGGACGCGGCCGGCATCGCCACGGCGGACGGCTCGCACCTGCGCGTGCACAAGGGCAATGGCCTGGTGCGCGACGTGTTCGACGGCAAGGCCATGCGCCTGCTCGAGGGCAGGGTCGGCATCGCCCACTGTCGCTATCCCACCGCCGGCAGCGAAGGCAACGACGAGGCGCAGCCGTTCTACGTGAACTCGCCGTACGGCATCGCGCTGTCGCACAACGGCAACCTGGTCAACACCGACGCGTTGCGCCGCGAGGTGTTCGAGCAGGACCGGCGCAACGTCAACACCGAATCCGATTCCGAGGTCCTGCTCAACGTGTTCGCGCACGAGCTGGACATGCAGAAGGCGCTCACGCCGGAATCCGCGTTCCGCGCGGTGGAGGGCGTGAACCGGCGCGCTCGCGGCGGCTACGCCGTGGTCGCCACGGTGCTGGGCCTGGGCCTGGTCGCGTTCCGCGATCCGCACGGCATCCGCCCGCTGGTGCTGGGCAAGCGCAGCGGCGCTTCGGGCGACGAGTATGCGGTTGCCTCCGAGTCGGTGGCGCTGGACATCCTCGGCTTCGAACGCATGCGCGACATCGCGCCAGGCGAAGCGGTGGTGGTGACCGCGCGCGGCGAGCTGTTCACACGGCAATGCGCCGAGCCGCAGCAGCACGCGCCGTGCATCTTCGAATTCGTGTATTTCGCCCGCCCCGACTCGATGATGGACAACGTGTCGGTGCACAAGGCGCGGATGCGCATGGGTGTGACCCTGGGCGAGAAGATCCAGCGGCTGCGTCCCGACCACGACATCGACGTGGTGATCCCGATCCCGGACACGTCGCGCGATTCGGCGATGGAGATCGCGGGCCTCCTCGGGGTCAAGTATCGCGAAGGCTTCGTCAAGAACCGCTACGTCGGTCGTACCTTCATCATGCCGGGGCAGGGCGAGCGGACCAAGTCGGTGCGGCGCAAGCTCAACACCATCCCGCTGGAGTTCCGCGACCGGGTGGTGCTGCTGGTCGACGATTCGATCGTGCGCGGCACCACTTCGAAGCAGATCGTGCAGATGGCGCGCGACGCGGGAGCGCGCAAGGTGTACCTGGCGTCGGCCGCGCCGCCGGTGCGGTACCCGAACGTCTACGGTATCGACATGCCTTCGGCCGAGGAGCTGGTCGCCCACGGCCGCAGCGAGGAGGAAGTGGAAAAGCTGCTCGGCGTGGACTGGCTGGTCTACCAGGACCTCGCCGACCTGGAGGCGGCGGTGGCCGGCCCGAAGAAGCTCATTTCCCGCTTCGATTCCTCGTGCTTCAACGGCGAGTACGTCACCGGCATCGACGACGGCTACTTCGAACGCATCCGCAAGCTGCGCTCCGACGACGCCAAGAAGTCGCGCCGCGCATCATGACCACCGTGGGAGCGGCGGACGCCGCGATGCCCTCGCTCTTCGAAGCGGCCGCCTATTGCCTGGCCGCCGACACGCCGGATACCAAGGTCGCGGCGACCGCGGCCGTGGCCGCGGCCTTCCAGCGCAACGAGGTGGCGATCCCGGAGGACGCGCCGCCGCCCGAACCCATCGGCATGCCCGGGCGCCCGCCGCGCCCGCGCCTGGTGCACCCGCGCGACCTGCCGCACCGTGGCCTGGGCAGCAGCGAGGGAATGGCGGCCTTCCTCCACGCCATCGCCCACATCGAGTTCAACGCGATCGACCTGGCCTGGGACGCGGTCTACCGTTTCCGCGGGCTGCCGCGGCAGTACTACGCGGACTGGGTGGGCGTGGCCGCCGACGAAGCGCGGCATTTCACGCTGCTGCGCACCCGTCTGCGCGAGTTCGGCCACGACTACGGTTATTTCGAGGCCCACAATGGCTTGTGGGAGATGGCGCAGAAAACCGCGCACGACGGCCTGGCGCGCATGGCCCTGGTTCCGCGCGTACTCGAAGCCCGCGGACTGGACGTGACGCCCGGCATGATCGCCAAGCTGCGCCAGCATGGCGACGAGGCGACCGTCGGCATCCTGGAGGTCATCCTGCGCGAGGAAGTCGCGCACGTCGCCGCCGGTTCGCGCTGGTATCGCTGGTTCTGCGAGCGCGAGGGCGTGGATCCGCGCGCGCGGTTCCGCGAGCTGCTGGCCGAGTACGCCGGTGGCGTGCTGCGCGGCCCGTTCAATATCCCGGCGCGCACCGCTGCCGGTTTCGACTCCGACGAACTCGCGATCCTGGAAGCAGGCCTGTAGGAGCGGCGGCAGCCGCGATCGCCTACAGCGCGGACAGTTCGAACCCGGTTGGCGCCACCCGCAACACCGATCCCTGCTCGTACCAGTCGCCCAGCACGATCCGCGTGCCGCCGGCGGTCTCGTGCACCTTCGGCCGGTGGGTATGCCCGTGGACGATGCGGTCGATGCCGTAGCGGGCGAATGTCGCTTCCACCGTCGATGGCGAAGCGTCGGTGATCGACTCCATCTGCCCCTGCGCCTGCAGGCCGGACTGGTGTGCCTTGCTAGCCGCGCGCGCCTGCTGCGCGAACGCCAGCCGCGCGGCGAGCAGCTGCGACAGGAATTGTGCCTGCCAGCGCGGATCGCGGGTCTGGGCGCGGAACTGCTGGTAGGCGACGTCGTCGGTGCACAGCAGGTCGCCGTGCATCAGCAGGGTCGGCTTGCCGTAGAGCACCACTACCGCGGGGTCGGGCAGGATCGCCATGCCGGCGCGGCGTGCATAGTCCTCGCCGAGCAGGAAGTCGCGGTTGCCGCGGATGAAGTGCACCGGGACGCCGGAATCGCGCAACCCGCGCAACTTCGCGGCGACGAAGGCGCCGGTCTCCGAGGGATCGTCGTCGCCGACCCAGGCCTCGAACAGGTCGCCCAGGATGTACAGGGCGTCCGCCCCGCGGGCCTCTCCTTCGACGAAGCGGCCGAATACTTCGGTGATCGCTGGCCGTTCGGGGTCCAGGTGCAGGTCGGAGACGAACAGCGTGGTCATGGGATCATTGTAGGGGGGTGGAGGTGGATGCGTTACTATCCGCGCTTCCGGGGACTCCACGCCGACCGACGATGGCCGACGCACCGTCCAAAACGCAGGCCATCCATGCGCTCTGGGATGCGCTGGCCGACATCGAGTCCTCCCGGGTCGAGCCCGCCTGCAAGGTGCTGTTGCAGGGCTTGTGCGAGCTGGTCGAAGCGCAGAACGCCTCGTGGGTCGGCGTTGTGCGCATGGACCACGCACGGCCCGGCGATCCGGTGCGCGGCTGGCGCCCCGGCATCATCCGGCGCCTGCACGACAGCCCGTTCCTGGAAGCGACGGCGCGCCAGCAGAAGCGCGGCCTCGAAGCGGGCCGGGCGGACGAGGTCATGGTCCGCAACGTGTCCTTCGCCGGCAGCTGGCGGACGAATCGCCTGGTCGACCTGGTGCCGCCGCAATGGTTCGACGGCGACTGCTATTGCAACTACTACCTTGGGCGCAACTGGTTCGACGCGATCTGGTCGGGCGTCCCGATCAACGAGGACATGGAAATCTACTTCGGTGTGTATCGCGCACCCGGCCAACCCATGTTTTCCGAAGCCGACCGCGACGTCATCGCGCAAGCATTGCGTGGACTGCTCTGGTTCCATCGCCAACAGGTGTTGGGGCACGGGTTGGGGCTCGGCTCGATGCCGCTCACCGCACTGGAACACCGGGTGCTGTCGGGCTTGCTGAGTGGATTGACCGACAAGCAGATCGCCGCGCGGGAGGAGATGAGCCCGCGTACCGCTAACGAATACGCCTCGCGCATCTACCGCAAGTACGGCGTGGGCAACCGCACGGCGCTGATGGCGCTGTGGCTGGGGCAGGGCGGCAGCTGACCGGGACTCCGCCCAGCCCGTAATCCTGCGGGTTTCGGCCGGCCGGAGGACTGGCTAGAGTCGGACGTGGCGGGCCGTCACGGCCCGCACGTCAATCGCGTACTTCGGGGAAAATCCAATGATCCGTCCTGTCGTCCCGCACGCGATGCGTCGCCGTGCGCCTGCCCGATCTTCTCCGCTGGCGCTGTGCCTGCTGGCCGCGCTGGCTGCCGCCGCGCCGGCGTGGGCGGCCGATCCTGCCTGCGTGGATGACGATGGCAACCCGACCGGGTCGTCCACGGACCAAGGCATCGAGGATACAGGCAGCCAATCCGGCGAGAACGCCACCTGTCAACCCGACGCGAGTGCCTACGGCGTCTCCAACATCGCCAGCGGTAACAGCAGCAGCGCGTTTGGCCGAGGCAACATCGCCAGCGGGAATTTCAGCAGCGCGTTCGGCTATTTCAACGTCGCCAGCGGCAACGGCAGCGCGTTCGGCCGAGGCAACACCGCCAGCGGCAACGGCAGCAGCGCGTTCGGCTATTACAACTACGCCAGCGGCGCCAGCAGCAGCGCGTTCGGCTACTACAACTCCGCCAACGGCAACATCAGCAGCGCCATCGGCCGGGGCAACACCGCCATCGGCGCCAGCAGCAGCGCCTTCGGCGCGGGTAACACCGTCGGCGGCGACTTCGGCAGTGCCTTCGGCCGGAACAACAGCGCCACCGGCGAATACGGCAGCGCCTTCGGTTACACCAACTTCGCCAGCGGCGAATACGGCAGCGCCTTCGGCTACAACAACACCGCCAGCGGCAACGCCAGCAGCGCGTTCGGCCATGGAAGCAGCGCAACGCATACCGGCAGTACCGCCATCGGCTTCCAGGCCATCGCCGACCGCGACTACGCGGTGGCGGTGGGACAGGCAGGTGGTGAACACCAGATCATCCACCTGGCCGACGGCACCCAGGACACCGATGCGGTGAACCTGCGCCAGTTGAATGCGGCCATCGGCGGCATCGACGGTTACTCCGGCTGGAACCTCAGCGCGGGCGGCGGCGCGGGCGAAGCCATCGGCGATGGCGAAACCGTCGATTTCGAGGCCGATGACCCGAACGGCAATCTCATCGTCACGCGCAGCGGCAACACCATCACCTATGGCTTCAATGGCGCGCCGACGTTCACCGGACTGACCGTGGGCGGCGCGGGTGGCAGCTTCACCATCGTCAGCAACACCTTCGTCGACATGGGCGGCAACGTGGTGGGCGGCGTGGCCGATGGCGTGGCCGCCGCCGATGCGGTGAACAAGGGACAACTGGATGCCGGTCTTGCCGCCGCCAATGGCAATGCCGCTGTCGCGCAGGCCACTGCCGACACGGCGCTGGCCGCAGCGGGTGCGGCGCAGGCCTCGGCGGATCAGGCAGTGGGCGATGCCGCTGCCGCGCAAGGCACGGCGGACAGTGCGTTGGCAGCGGCGAACAATGCGCAGGCCACGGCGGATACGGCGGTCGCAAAGGCCGACGCCGCACAAGCCACCGCAGACACGGCGGTGGCGAAAGCGGATGCCGCGCAGTCAACGGCCAATACCGCCGTGACGAAAGCCGATGCTGCGCAGGCGACCGCGGATACCGCGTTGGCAGCCGCGAGCAATGCGGTGACCGTGGCGGAGGACTACACGGACACGCGCGAAACGGCGATCCGCGCCGACATGGCGGCGGGCGATGCCACGACGCTCGCGTCGGCGAATGCGCATGCCGACACAGGTGATGCCGCCACGCTGGCGGAATCGAAGGTCTACACCGACGCCAGCGCTGCGCAGACGCTGTCCTCGGCCAACGCCTATACCGACAGCAGGCTCGCGGCCTGGAATGACATCCTGGACCAGTATCACCAGCAAGTGGACCTGCGTTTCGCCCGGACCGACGAACGCATCGACCGCATGGGCGCGATGAGCGGCGCCATGGCCGCCGCGGCGATGAACACCGCGGGCCTGCCTGGGCGCAACCGGGTCGGAGTCGGCTTCAGCGCGCAGAACGGTCGTGCCGCGATGGCGGTGGGCTACCAGCGCCTGGTGACGCCGAATGCCAGTGTTTCGCTTGGCGGTGCGTTCTCGGCGGGTGAGGGCAGCATCTCGGCGGGCGCGGGCTTCAGCTGGTAAGCGCGCGGCCGGGCATGGCGGTAAAATCGCGGTTTCGCCCCTGACGATGCCGCCCCATGTCCTGCCGCACCCGTTTCGCCCCCAGCCCCACCGGCTACCTGCACATCGGCGGCGCGCGCACCGCGCTGTACTGCTGGCTGGAGGCGCGCCGCAAGGGCGGCCAGTTCATCCTGCGGATCGAGGACACCGACCGAGAGCGCAGCACCCAGGCGGCGATCGACGCGATCCTCGAGGCGATGGCCTGGCTGGGTATGGACTACGACGAAGGCCCGATCTACCAGACCCATCGCCTGGAGCGTTACCGCGAGGTGGCCGAGCAGCTCGTCGCTTCGGGCCACGCCTATTACGCCTACGAGACGCGCGAGGAACTCGAGGCGATGCGCGAGCGGGCCATGGCGGCGGGCGAGAAGCCGCGCTACAGCGGCGCCGCGCGCGATGCGAACCTGCCGTACCGCGACGATCCCAACCGGGTGATCCGCTTCCGCAATCCGCTCGACGGCGTCGTGGCGTGGGACGACAAGGTCAAGGGTCGGATCGAGATCGCCAACGCCGAGCTCGACGACCTGGTGATCTTCCGTTCCGACGGCTACGCCACCTACAACTTCGCCGTGGTCGTGGACGACATCGACATGCGCATCACCGACGTGGTGCGCGGCGACGACCACGTCAACAACACCCCGCGGCAGATCAACATCTACAAGGCGCTGGGTGCCGAGGTGCCTGCGTTCGCGCACCTGCCGATGATCCTCGACGAGCATGGCGCCAAGCTGTCCAAGCGCACCGGCGCCGCCGACGTCATGCAGTACCGCGACGCCGGCTACCTGCCGCACGCGCTGCTCAACTACCTGGTGCGGCTGGGCTGGTCCCACGGCGACCAGGAGATTTTCAGCATCGCCGAGATGCAGTCGCTGTTCGACCTCAAGGACGTCAACGCCAAGGCCTCGCGCCTGGATCCGGCGAAGCTGGGCTGGCTCAACCAGCAGTACCTGAAGGGCGACGCACCCGAAGCGGTTGCGGAGCACCTCCAGTGGCACCTGCGCCAGTCCGGCTTCGACCTGGCACGCGGTCCCGCGCCGGCCGACGTGGTGCTCGCGCTGCGCGACCGCGTGCAGACGCTCAAGGACATGGCCGAGCGCGCGGCGGTCTGGTACCAGCCGCTCACCGAATACGACGAAAAGGCAGTGGCCAAGCACTTCAAGGCCGAGGCGCGCGCGCCGCTGGCGGACGCGCGCGAGCGCCTGGCCGCGCTGGCGCAGTGGAACGTGGACGACATCAGCGCCGTGCTGCACGCCACCGCCGAAGCCCTGGAACTGGGCATGGGCAAGGTCGCGCAGCCGTTGCGCGTGGCCATTACCGGCACCCAGGTAAGTCCGGACATCGCCCACACGGTGTACCTGGCGGGCAAGGACGAAGCGCTGGCGCGCATCGACGCCGCGCTGGCGAAACTGCCGGCGGCTTGAGTCCGAGCGCGTTCGCCACCATCATCGGTCCATGCCCCACTCGCACGCCTGCACCGATCCCAAGCACCACGTCGACGACGCCCATGCGTTCATCGACGCGGTGGAGGCTGCCTGCCGCGCCCGCGGGCTGCGGCTGACGCCGGTCCGGGCGCGGGTCCTGGGCCTGGTCGCCGAGGCCGGGAAGCCGGTCAAGGCCTACGACCTGCTCGAGCAGCTCCGTGTCGGCAACACCACCGACGCCGAGGGCGCCGGGGCTGCGGCGCCGCCCACCGTCTATCGCGCGCTGGATTTCCTGCTCGCCAACGGCTTCATCCACAAGCTCGAGTCGGTCAACGCGTTCGTCGCCTGCCACCACCCGAGCACCGCGCAGCATTCGGTGCCGTTCCTGATCTGCGACCGCTGCCATTCGGCGGTGGAGCTGGAGGACAGGCAGGTCGTGGCCGCGCTGGACGAACGCGCGCGCGCACTCGGCTTCGTGCCCCAGGCCCAGACCCTCGAGGTCCACGGCCTGTGCGCGCGCTGCAGTCAGAAGTAGAACCGCACCCCCGCCGCGAACCCGCGCCCCGGGAGCGGCGCCAGGTCCTTCAGGAATGAGGTGTGCGGCCGGGCTTCCTCGTCGAGCAGGTTGGTCGCGTCGACGAACACTTCCATCACCGTTTCGTAGTCACGGTCCAGGTGCCAAGCGAAGTGCGCGTCGACCATGGTGTAGCCGGGCGTCGCGGTTTCATGGGCGGTGACGCGATCCTGCTCCATGTAGCGCACCGCACCGACCGAGGCGCGTAGCGCGTCGCGCTCCCAGCGCAGTTCGCCGCCCGCGCGTGCCGGGGCGATCCGCGGCAGGTTGCCGCTACGCGCTAGTTCGACGGTGTAGTCGTGGCTGTGGTCGCCATGCGGGACCGAGATATCGAGCGTACGCGTGCCCGACCCCGCCAGTTCGGCGCGCACCATGTCGCCGAACACGCGCAGGTTCCAGTTGCCGCTGGCGTTGTCGAGGAAGTTCCACTCCATCTCGGCCTCCAGCCCGTTGAAACGCGCATCGTCCTGGGTCCACGCGCGGACCGGCCCGTCGTGCTCCTCGATGCCCGTGTCCGCCAGATAGATGAAGTCGTTGTAGCGCACGTGGTACAGCGAGCTGCCGAGGGTGAGCCGGCCCGCGTGCCAGTGCACGCCGAGTTCCGCGCGATTGGCGGTTTCCGCGTCCAGGTCGGGCTTGCCCAGTTCCACGCTGCCGGTCGCCACGTGGACGCCGCTGGAGTACAGCTCTTCGGCGGTGGGGGAGCGCTGGGCGCGGTCGAGCCCAAGGGCGAAGTGCAGGCCATCGCTGGCCTTCCATTCCAGCGATACCGAGGCACTGGTGGTATCGAAGTCACGGTCGGGCCCGATCGCCACGGTATCGTCCACGTCGATGCGGTTGTTGTCGTGGCGAAGGCCGAGTTGCAGGCCGAGGTCGCCGAATGCGCGGTTGCCGATCCAGAACGCGCCGACATCGCGGGCTTCGGAGCCGGGCACGAAGGCCTCGTCGCCGACCGCGAGGAACTCCCGCTGCGACCACTGCACGCCCAGGGCGCCCTTGAAGCCGGCCAGCGGTTCGTGCACCAGCTCGATGCGGCCATCCAGGCTGTCGTTGTCGAATACGGTGCCGACGGCGCCGCCTTCGAGTTCGGTATGGGTGTAGCGGGTACGCGCCAGCTTGGCGCGGATGCTTTCGAACACGCCGGCATTGTCGATGCCGCCACGCACTTCCTGGCGGCGCTGGTCCATCACGATGCGCACGCCGCCGTGGTCGTGTCCTTCCTCGCCATGCGCTTCATGGTCGTGGTCGCCCTCGTCATCGTCGTGGCCTTCATCCTCGTAGTGTTCATGTCCGGGGACGCCATAGGTCGTCGAGAACAGGCTGGCGCCGGCGCCGAAGAAGCCGTGGCTGCCGATCCACGAGGCACCCAGGGCGCCGCTGGTGGTGCGCAACGCGCTATTGGGAAGCACGCCGGCTTCGTCGGGGGAAGGCGTTTCGCCTTCCTCGGCGAGATGCCGTGCGCTTTCGGCGAAACCCGGGATATCGATGTCGCCGGCTTCGCGGCTGAGGCCGTCGAAATGGAACACCACGTCGCCGGCGGTGGCGTCCAGGCGCAGCATGCCGCTGCGGCTGTCGTTGACGCTGCCGGCGCGCAGTTCGGCGCGACCCTGCAGCGGCGCGCCGGGCTGCGTCTCCGGGATGCGGCCGTCGACCACGTTGACCGCGCCGCCGATCGCGCCGCTGCCGTAGAGCAGGGTGGCCGGGCCCTTGAGCACCTCGATCTGGTCGGCCAGGAAGGGTTCGATGCTGACCGCGTGGTCGGCGCTGACCGTGGAGACGTCGCCGGAACCCAAGCCGTCGCTCAGCACCTGCACGCGGGCGCCGTCGAAACCGCGCACGATCGGGCGGCCAACGCCTGGCCCGAAGTACGACGACTGCACGCCCGGCAGCTTGTTCACGGTCTCGCCCAGGGAACTGGCCTTGGCTTCGTCCAGGCGGGCGCCGGACAGCACTTCGACCGGTACGGCCAGACTTTCGGCGGTGTCGGGCAGGGGCGTCGCCGTGACTTCCACCGCCTGCAGGGTCTTGGCGTGCTCGTGGCGCGGATCGGACTGTCCGGCCGGGGCTTCGTCAGCCAGGGCCAGCCCGGAGGTCGCGCCGAGAGCCAATGCCAGTGCGAGGGAGAGGGGCGATCGGGGCAGAGCGAATCGGTTCATGGGTCCGGAGTGGTCGTGGCGGTGGATTAGTATGTTATATTATTACTCATCAGCCACAACCCGTCGAAAGTCATGCCCAAGACTCGCGGTCCTTCATTCCGCTTCGCAGACCGGTTCGGCTTTGCCGCGTCGTTGCTGTGCGCCATCCATTGCGCTGCGCTGCCGGTGCTGCTGGCATTGCTGCCGTCGCTCGGTATCGGGATCTGGCTGGGCGAGGGCTTCGAGCAGGCCTTCGTGGTGTTCGCAAGCCTGTTGGGCCTGTTCACCATGGTCTGGGGCTACCGGCGCCATCGGGCGGTGCGCGCGCTGTGGCTGTTGCTGCCCGGGCTGGGGGTGCTGTGGCTGGCCGTGCTCTACGCGCCGCTGCACCATGCGCTGGTACCGCATGCGGTGGCCATGACCTTGGGCGGAACCCTGGTGGGGCTGGCCCACCTGGCCAACCTGCGCCTCAACCACGGCCACGTCCACGACGCGACCTGCGTGCATTAGGCTAAAATCCGCGCTTTATCCAGGAGTACGACATGGGCAAGGGCGACCGCAAGACCGCCAAGGGCAAGCGTTACAACTCCAGCTACGGCAACGCCCGTTCGCGTACCGTCGCCAAGGCCGCCGGTGCGGTTTCGGCGCCGGTGGTGAAGAAGGCCGCGACCAAGACGGCGACCAAGACCGCCGCCAAGAAGACCGTCGCCAAGAAGGCGGCTGCCAAGTAAGAAAAAAAGGGGACGGAGGTAATTAAGCGCATGCGCTTAATTACCTCCGTCCCCTTTTTTATGTCTTTTTGTTGCCGGCGGCGAAAACGGCGCCGGCGATATCGCCGCCCAGCCAGTAGCAGAGCTCGGCCGGACGCGACACGCGCCAGTGCACGAAGTCGGCGCGCATGCCGGCGCGCAGGATTCCGCGATCAGACAGCCCCAGCGCACGCGCCGCGTGCAAGGTGGTTCCGCGCAAGGCTTCTTCGGGCGTGAGCCGGAAATGCGTGCAGGCCAGCTGCATGGCCTGGCGCAGCGATTGCAGCGGCGAGGTGCCCGGGTTGCAGTCGGTGGCCACTGCCATCGGCACGCCGTGCGCGCGCAGCGCATCCAGCGGCGGCAGCACGGTTTCGCGCAGCACGTGGAACGCGCCGGGCAGCAGCACCGCGACGGTGCCGGCCGCCGCCATCGCGCGCACGCTGGCCTCGGAGCTGTGTTCGATATGGTCGGCCGACAGGCCGCCGTACTCGGCCACGAGGCGCGCGCCCTCGAGGTCGCTGAGCTGGTCGGCGTGCAGCTTCACCGGCAATCCCAGCGCCGATGCCGCCTCGAACATCAGACGGGTTTGCGCCGGGTTGAAGCCGATGCCCTCGCAGAATGCATCGACCGCGTCGACGAGCCCTTCCTCGTTCAGGGCGACCAGCCATTCGATCGCGCGGGCGATATAGCCGTCGCTGTCGCTGGCGAACTCGGGCGGCAGGGCATGCGCGCCCAGGTAAGTAGTGCGCACGCCGATGCCGAGCTCTTCGCCGATGCGACGGGCGACCCGGAGCATCTTGCGCTCGTTGTCCAGGTCCAGCCCGTAGCCGGACTTGATCTCGACAGTGGTAGTGCCGTCGCGCAGCAGGGCGCGGGCGCGCGGCAGCGACTGGTCGAGCAACTCGTCCTCGCTGGCGGCGCGCACCGCACGCACCGTGGACAGGATGCCGCCGCCGGCACGCGCGATGGACTCGTAGCTGGCACCCTGCAGCCGCATCTCGAACTCGCCGGCGCGGTTGCCGGCGAACACCAGGTGGGTGTGGCAGTCGACCAGGCCGGGGGTGATCCAGCCGCCGCCGAAATCGTGGGTGTGCGTGGCCGAGGCCCCGGCCGGCAGCGCGCTGCGCGGGCCAACCCAGGCGATGTTGCCGTCGCGCCAGGCCAGCGCGCCGTCCTCGATGGTCCCGTAGCCGTCGGCGTCGTCCAGCGTGGCCAGGGAAACCCCGACCGCCAGTCCGTCCCAGGAGTCCGCTTCGTTGCCCATGGTGCCGATTCTCGCATTGGCCGGGGCGGCAGGCGAGAATGGCGGCATGCACGCCGCCCCAGACCCGCAACGCCCGCTGGCCACCCCCACCGATGCGGGCTGGCGCCTGCCGGGCATTCCCAACCTGCATTCGCACGCGTTCCAGCGCGCGATGGCGGGGATGGCCGAGCGCCAGACCGATCCGGAGGATTCGTTCTGGACCTGGCGCGAAACCATGTACCGGATGGCGGCGCGCTTCTCGCCGGACACGCTGCAGACGGTCGCCGCCCAGCTCTACGCGGAGATGCTCGAGGCCGGCTACACCACGGTGTGCGAGTTCCACTACCTGCACCACGACGCCGACGGCAAGCCCTACGACGATCCGGCGGCGATGTCGCGCGCGCGGGTTGCCGCCGCGCGCGAGACCGGCATCCGCCTGACGCTGCTGCCGGTGCTGTACATGAGCGGCGGTTTCGACGGCCGCGCGCTGGGCGAACGCCAGCGCCGCTTCGGGCATGGCGTGGATGCCTACCTGCGCCTGGTCGAGACCCTGGGCAGTGGGCAGGACGAGACGTTCAGGGTGGGGTGCGCGTTGCACAGCCTGCGCGCGGTGCCTGCCGACGCGATGCAGGCGGTACTGTCGGGGTTGCCGCGCGACATGCCGGTGCACATCCACATCGCCGAGCAGGTTGGCGAAGTCCAGGACTGCGTTGCGCTGCGCGGCGCGCGCCCGGTGGAATGGCTGCTCGACAACGCCCGGGTCGACGCGCGCTGGACGCTGGTGCATGCGACCCACCTGGAACAGGCGGAAGTGAAGGGCATCGCGCGCAGCGGCGCCACCGTTGCCATCTGCCCGACCACCGAGGCCAACCTCGGCGACGGCCTGTTCCCGCTGCGCAGCTTCCTGGCCGCGGACGGCGTGTTCGGAATCGGATCGGATTCGCACATCTCTGTGTCGCCGGTGGAAGAGTTGCGCTGGCTCGAATACGGACAGCGCCTGGTCACGCGCCATCGCAACATCGCCGTGCGCCCGGGTTCGCCCAGCGTCGGCGAGACGCTGCTGCGCGGCGTCATGGCGAGTGCCCACAACGCCACTGGCGGCAACGTGGCCGACGACGACTGGCTCCTGCTGGACGACGACGCGCCGCAACTGACCGGTGCCACCGCAGGGGATGTCGTCGACCGCTGGATCTTCAGCGGCAACCGCAACCTGGTGCGCGAGACCCACGTCGCCGGGCAGCGCGTGGTGGCCGAAGGCCGGCACCGCGACCGCGACGGGATCGCCGCCCGCTATCGCCAGGCCATCGCCCGGCTGCTGTAGGAGCGGCGGAAGCCGCGATGCATGGGTCGCGGCTTCCGCCGCTCCTACAGCAGCATCGCGCCTTCGAGGCGCAGCAGGAACTCCTTGGTCGCCAGGCCACCGCCGAAGCCGGTGAGGCTGCCGTTGGCGCCGATGACACGGTGGCAGGGCAGCACGATCGGCAATGGATTGCGGCCATTGGCGGCGCCGACCGCGCGCGTGGCACTGGGCTTGCCGACGCGCTGCGCCAGCTGCGCGTAGCTGATCGTTTCGCCGAACGGGATCTCCGCCAACCGCCACCAGACCTCGCGCTGGAATGCGGTGCCGTGCGGATCCAGCGGAAGGTCGAAGCTGCGCCGCGTGCCGCCGAAATATTCGCCCAGTTGCCGTTCGGCCAGGTCGATGACGGCGTTGCGTCCCGGCTGCCAGTCGCCGCCGACCGGAACCGGATGCCGCGGCGACTGGAATTCGACCAGGCGCAGGCCGTCGTCGTGCGCGGCCAGCAGCAGCGGCCCGACCGGGCTGTCGACCTGCGTGTACCGGATGCTGCCGCTCACTTGGCCTCCATCGAATCGCGCCACAGGTGGATCACCGCATAGGCCCGCCACGGCCGCCAGGCTTCGGCTTGCAACAACAAGGCCTTCGCAGTGAGGCGGCTGCCGTCGTTCGGCGCCGCGCGCTGCAGCACCAGGTCTTCGGCAGGAAAGGCGTCGGGGTGGCCGAGCGCGCGCAGCGCGATGTACTGCGCCGTCCACGGGCCGATGCCGGGCAGGGCGACCCACCGCGAGACGAAATCGTCGAGCGTGCGATCGGCACGGAAGTCGACGTGGCCATCGAGCACCGCCTGGGCAATGGTGCGCACGGTCGCGGCGCGGGCACGGGTCAGGCCGATGCCGTCGAGGTCGGCGTCGGCGAGCACGGCCGGCGAGGGAAACAGATGAGTCAGGCCGGGCATCGCGGCAGAGGGCGGCAGGGCCTGGCCGAAGCGCTGCGCGATGCGTGCCGTCACGGTGCGCGCCGCGGCGACGCTCACCTGTTGCCCGATGACCGCGCGCACCGCGATCTCGAAGCCGTCCCAACCGCTGGGCACGCGCAGCCCCGGACGCTTGCGCAGCAGCGGCTTGAGCCGCGCCGATTGCGACAGCGCAGCCCGGATCGCCTGCGGATCCGCGTCCAGGTCGAACATCCGCCGCAGCCGGCCCACGTAGCCGAGCAGCGCCGCCGGCGGGGCGCCATGCATTTCGAGCTTCAGTGCGTGCTCGCCGCCGGGCCAGGCGGAGACGCGCAGCCATGCGTCGCTGCCGATCGCACGCGCATAGCTTGCGTCGTCCACCACTTCCACGCCTGGAAGCGCGCGACCGCGCAGGAATGCGAGCATCGAGGCGAAGTCGTAGGGCGGCCGGTAGCCCAGGCGCAGCACCAGCGTCTCGCCGGTCCGCGCCCTGGGGCGCTTGCGCAGGTCGCGCGGCGCCATGCGGTACGCCTCGCGGAACGTGGCGTTGAAGCGGCGCAGGCTGCCGAAACCCGCCGCCATCGCCACGTCGGTGATCGGCAGCGCGGTGTCGGTGAGCAGTTGCTTGGCGAACAGCAGGCGACGGGTGCCGTGCACGCCGATCGGCGGCGCGCCCAGGCGTTCGACGAACAGCCGGCGCAGCTGGCGTTCGCCCAGGCTGACGCGCTCGGCCAGCGCCGACAGCGGCTGCTCCGCCAGCAGGCCTTCGTCGATCAGCTTCAACGCCCGGGCCACGGCCGCGTCGCCGCG
>NZ_JARUVM010000179.1 GCF_029763755.1 Luteimonas sp. 8-5 | reverse complement strand
ACCGCAACCGCGGCGACTGGGCCGCGCCATCGCGCCTGCAGCGCTGGGCGCGCGAGCGCAGGAGCGAGAACACGGTGGCCGCCTACGCCTTCGACGCGATCAACCGCGTGTACGGCAGCGACGGCGTCGCCGGCACGCTGTTGCGCGGCCCGTTGCTCGGCATTGCGGGCAGGCTGCCGCCGGTGGCGCACTTCCTGTGGCGGCGGGCGGCCGGCCTCTAGTCGAGCCAGCCCTTGAGTTCTTCGCGGCTCAGGCGCCCATCGTGGTCGCGGTCGACGACGTGGAACTCGCGCACCAGGTCCGGATTGCCGCTGGCTTCGCCGCGCGAAATGTCGCCATTGCCATTGGCGTCCATCGTCGCGAAGTCGATGCTGTAGTTGGGCGATATCGAGTTGCCCGGACTGTCGGTCACCGTCACTGGCGTGCCGTCGGCGGCGGTGAAGGACTGGGCGGTTGCCGCGCACGGCGCAAGCAGGGCCCTCGGCCGGTCAACCGGCCGTCAATCCCGCGGCGATCAGCGCAACAGCGGCTGAACGGCGGCCAGTACCGTGATCTCCTCGCGGTCGTGGTAGAGCTGGCGTGCACGCACCGTGAGCGGAACGCCTGCCTCTTCCTGGAACCGGTCCAGGCACAGTCGCGTCTCCAGCCACCGTTTCTTCATCGGCAGCTTGAGGTTGAAGACGGCGCGGCTGCACCAGCCCTGCGCGAACCACTGCGCCATGCGCGAAGCCACCCGTCGTGGCTGCTCGACCATGTCGCACACCATCCAGTCCAGCGGACGCGGGGGCTGCCAGGCGAATCCGTCGGCGCGCAGGTGGTCGACGCCGGCGCTGTCGAGCACGTGCTGGCGCAAGGGACCGTTGTCGATCGCGGTGACCTGCAGGCCATTGCGCTGCAGGACCCAGGTCCAGCCGCCCGGCGCTGCACCCAGGTCCGCGGCGCGCATGCCCGGGCGCAGCAGCGCCGCGCGCTCGCGCCCGTCGAGCAGGGTGAGCAAGGCCTCTTCCAGCTTCAATGCCGATCGCGACGGCGCGTCCGGATGCAG
>NZ_JARUVM010000178.1 GCF_029763755.1 Luteimonas sp. 8-5 | reverse complement strand
GGGTTCACGCCGTGTCCCGGCTTGGGCAAGGCCATTCCGCGGCGCCCCGCACGTGAGCGGGCGGTTCGCTTTCGCTTTTCGCGCGCAAGGCGCGCTCCTGCGCGTCAGAAGCCGTAGCGGAGGAAACCGCCGTCGACGGCGATGCATTCGCCGGTGACGTAACTGGCCGCCGGCATGCACAGGAAGGCCACGGCGGCGGCGACTTCCTCCGGTTCGCCCACACGCCCCATCGGCGTGCGCAATAGCACCTCGTCCAGATAGTCCGGATCGCCGAGCTTGCCCGAGGTGCGGCGGGTGCGGATGTACCAGGGCGCGACCGCGTTCACGCGGATGCCGTCCTCGGCCCATTCCACCGCCAGGTTGCGCGTCATCTGGTGCAGCGCGGCCTTGCTCATGCCGTAGGGCGCGCCGCTGCGCACGTGGGTGAGGCCGGACACGCTGCCGACATTGACGATGCTCGAGGTCGCATGCTTCAGCAGCAGCGGGTGCGCGTAGCGCGACAGCTCGAACGCGCTGAACAGGTTGACCTCGAAGATCGAGCGCCACTCGTCCTCGGTGTAGTCGGTGCTGGCGCGGGTGAGGTTGCCGCCGGCGTTGTTGACCAGGATGTTGAGTCCTTCGCCGCGGTCCTCGATCCAGTCCAGGATCTCGCGCCGCTCCTCGTCGTCGGCGACGTCGGCGGCCAGGGCGAAGATGCGGTCGTCGCCGTGTTCCTCCGCCAGTTCGTCGCGCACCAGCTCCAGCGCGGTCGCGTCGCGCGCCACTGCCAGCACGTCCGCACCCAGGGAGAGCAGTTCGCGCACGATCGCCAGGCCGATGCCGGCGCTGCCGCCGGTCACCAGGGCCAGTTGTCCATCCAGGCGCCAGCGGTTCGGGTCCATGCCTGCAGGATAGCGGTCAGAAGCCGCAGAAGCAGTAGGCCAGCGCCTTCACCGGGGAGCCGCGGCCGGGCTCGAGCGCCGCGTCCAGGAAACGCAGGTCGTCCTGCGCCTTCGGCAGCGCGCGCGCCAGCAGCGAGCGGGCGAGGTCGGAATCGCCGAGCAGCGCGGCGGCAGCGCGGCTTTCCGCCAGGCGGCCGAAGAAGCGCTCGAACGGCGTCGCCTCGCGCTCCATGTAGCGCACG
>NZ_JARUVM010000177.1 GCF_029763755.1 Luteimonas sp. 8-5 | reverse complement strand
AGCGTTACTTGACGATCTTGGCCACCACGCCGGCGCCGACGGTACGGCCGCCCTCGCGGATCGCGAAGCGCAGGCCCTCGTCCATCGCCACCGGGTTGATCAGCGCCACCTGCATCTTCACGTTGTCGCCCGGCATCACCATCTCCACGCCCTCGGGCAGGGTGACGGCACCGGTGATGTCCGTGGTGCGGAAGTAGAACTGCGGACGGTAGCCCTTGAAGAACGGCGTGTGGCGGCCGCCCTCGTCCTTGCTCAGCACGTAGACCTCGGCCTCGAACTCGGTGTGCGGGGTGATCGAACCGGGCTTGGCCAGCACCTGGCCACGCTCCACGTCGTCACGCTTGGTGCCGCGCAGCAGCAGGCCCGCGTTGTCGCCCGCCTGGCCCTGGTCCAGCAGCTTGCGGAACATCTCCACGCCGGTGACCGTGGTCTTCTGCGTCGGGCGGATACCCACGATCTCGATTTCGTCGCCGACCTTGATGATCCCGCGCTCGATGCGGCCGGTCACCACCGTGCCGCGACCCGAGATCGAGAACACGTCCTCGACCGGCATCAGGAACGGCTTGTCCACGTCGCGCTGCGGCTCCGGGATGTAGCTGTCCAGCGCCTCGACCAGCGCCAGGATCGACGGCACGCCGATCTCCGACTGGTCGCCTTCCAGCGCCTTGAGCGCCGAACCCTTGATGATCGGGGTGTCGTCGCCCGGGAACTCGTACTTGCTCAGCAGCTCGCGGACTTCCATCTCCACCAGCTCCAGCAGCTCGGCGTCGTCCACCATGTCCGCCTTGTTCAGGTAGACCACGATGTACGGCACGCCCACCTGGCGGGCCAGCAGGATGTGCTCGCGCGTCTGCGGCATCGGGCCGTCGGCCGCCGAGCACACCAGGATCGCACCGTCCATCTGCGCCGCACCGGTGATCATGTTCTTCACGTAGTCGGCGTGGCCCGGGCAGTCCACGTGCGCGTAGTGACGCGTCGGGCTCTCGTATTCCACGTGCGCCGTCGAAATCGTGATGCCGCGCGCCTTCTCCTCCGGCGCCGCGTCGATCGCGTCGTAGGCCTTGAACTCGCCGCCGAAACGCTCCGCGCCCACTTTCGTCAGCGCCGCCGTCAGCGTCGTCTTGCCGTGGTCAACGTGACCAATCGTGCCCACGTTCACGTGGGGCTTGGTGCGCTCGAACTTACCCTTTGCCAT
>NZ_JARUVM010000176.1 GCF_029763755.1 Luteimonas sp. 8-5 | reverse complement strand
TCGATCATTCAAGCCGAAATTGCATCGCTACGCCGTCAACATGGCAGAAAGAGCTTGCCATGTTGCCGGCTACGCGCTGCAATTCGGCTTAACTTGAGCGTTAGGTGCCGCACAAACAATTTCGCCAAGTGAAGGAAAGACCATGAGCGTCACACGAGTACTGGACAAAACAAGTAGCTTGGGGTCGCTCGTCGCGGCCATGTCCTGTGCCGGTTGCTTCCCAGCGCTTGGGTCGCTGGGTGCCGCGATCGGTCTTGGCTTTCTCGGACAATACGAGGGCTTCCTGTTCAGAACCTTGCTCCCGGCCCTGGCAGTGCTGGCGTTGATCGTGAACGCGTGGGCGTGGTATCGGCACCGCCGCTTTGCACGCGGTCTCCTCTCAGTTCTCGGACCGCTTGCCGTTCTCTCCGCGTTGCTCCTGTTTTGGAGCTACGACTGGAGCATTTATCTGTTCTATGCGGGCATTGCCCTGATGCTCGTGATGTCAGTTCTCGACCTCTTGCGCCCCGCCCGAGCTGTCCAGTGTCCAACCTCGAACTAGAGTCGGTCATTACTTGCCCAGAGTGTGGTGCGAGTGCCTGCGAAACCATGCCGACCAATGCGTGCCAGTGGTTTTATGAGTGCAACGCTTGCCATGCCGTGCTCAAGCCCTTGCCGGGCGATTGCTGCGTGTACTGCTCTTACGGCACCGTCAAGTGTCCGCCAATCCAGCAAGGCAGTTCCTGCTGCAGCGGCGGCACCTAACATTGCGTTCAAGCCGAAATTGCATCGCTACGCCAGCCACATGGCAGAAAAAGCTTGCCATGTGCCCAGCTACGCGCTGCAATTCGGCTTAACTTGAGCGTTAGGCCGATGACACATCACTCAGCAACTTGCCAGTCTTGCAACGCCGAGGTGCATGGCCAGATCTATCATCTCGGCTTTAGCAATATGCAAGCCTTGTACTGTTCCGCTTGCCCTAATGTTCTGCTACTTAAAGATCCCGATCTTCTTGTGAGGTACGGCATTAGATGGCCAAACCTCGCTCCGCACGACCCAGGCTTCCAGTTCTACGGCAGGCACTTGCTGCCTGTGTACGCAGCAATTGAAGATCTTTTTAACCCTTGTTCTTGTGGTGGCACTTATCAGTTCATGGCTCCGCCAAGATGTGCAAAGTGCAATGGACTCCTTCGAGGTGATTGCTACGAGGACAAGCCAGTGCTCAAGGAGAGAGACGGATATGTTTTTGTGTCGACAAGCTCAGTTGATGACCGTCAACAGATCCGCGGGTCGGCCTAACAATGCGTGTATGGACTCCTCCTGCA
>NZ_JARUVM010000175.1 GCF_029763755.1 Luteimonas sp. 8-5 | reverse complement strand
AGGCCCAGCGTGCCGCCACGACCCGCGTGGCCCGCCTGGAACAGGCCGAGCCCCAGCCGCAGGTGGCAGTGGCCGGCGCCAATCCCGGCTCCAACCCGTTCACCCCCGAGGCTGCGCCCATCACCACCCGGCCCTGGCCGCGCGCGCTGCTGCCCAATGCCGGCGGCGCCTTCAACGTCGGCTACGGCAACCTCCAGCCTTTCCCCCGCGACACGCATCCCTTCCGTCCGGCACCGGTCGACGAAGCCGGGGGGCAGCCGCAGGCATCGCAGCCGCAAGCACCAGTTCCTTCTCCCAGGTAGATCAACCGATGAACGATTCCTCCCGCGTGCGCCCGTTGCGCACCAAGGTCGGCGCGCTCGCGCTGGTCGCCGTCGTCTCCGCCGCCACCACCGCCGTGGTGCTGCCGCAGGCCACCGCGCAGTCCTCGGCCGCGTCCGCGCCGGCGCCGCAGCTCGTGCAGGGCCTGCCGGACTTCACCAATCTCGTCGCCCGGGTCGGCCCGGCGGTCGTGAACATCGAGGCCACCAGCGACGGCCGCAGCGACGCCGACAGCCTGGGTGGCATGCCGGGCAACGACGAGATCCCCGAGATCTTCCGCCGCTTCTTCGGCCCGGGGATGGTGCCCGACATGCCGCGCGGCATGCCGCGGCGCGGGCAGGGCGTGTCCATGGGCAGCGGCTTCATCATTTCCGCCGACGGCTACGTGCTGACCAACCACCACGTCATCGACGATGCGGACAAGGTCGCGGTGAAGCTCTCCGACAGCCGCGAGTTCACCGCCAAGGTGGTCGGCAGCGACGAGAAGTCCGACATCGCCCTGCTCAAGATCGAGGCGAAGGACCTGCCGACCCTGCGCATCGGCGATTCGAAGGAGCTCAAGCCCGGGCAGTGGGTGGTCGCGATCGGTTCGCCGTTCGGCCTCGACCATTCGGTCACCGCCGGCATCGTCAGCGCCGTGGGCCGCGCCGCCGGCGTGCAGCAGCAGTACGTGCCGTTCATCCAGACCGACGTGGCGATCAATCGCGGCAATTCCGGCGGCCCGCTGCTCAACACCCGCGGCGAAGTGGTCGGCATCAACTCGCAGATCTTCAGCAACTCCGGCGGCTACATGGGCGTGAGCTTCGCCATCCCGGTGGACCTGGCCATGAATGCGGTCAAGCAACTCAAGGACACCGGCAAGGTCCAGTACGGCATGATCGGCGTCGGCCTGCAGGCCATGACCCGCGAGTTCGCCACCGCCATGGGCCTGCCCGACAGCCGCGGCGCCCTGGTGCGGGACGTCACCCCGGGCGCGCCCGGCGAAAAGGCCGGCCTGCAGCCGGGCGACGTGATCCGCAGCGTCGACGGCCGGGCCATCAACCAGTCCAGCGACCTGCCGCCGGTGATCGGCGCCAAGGCCCCGGGGACCAAGGTGACCCTGGGCGTG
>NZ_JARUVM010000174.1 GCF_029763755.1 Luteimonas sp. 8-5 | reverse complement strand
TGCGCGCCTGGCTGGCGGCCGCCGCGCCGCGTGCGCTGCTGCATGACGTGGAGTTCCTCGCCAGCGGCGACACCACGCGGGCCAGCGCCCGCGTCGAGGGCCTGGGCTTCCTGCCGGTGGGCGGCGCGCCGGGATTCACCGGAATGGCCGGCCGCCTGCAGGGCGACGCGCAAGGTTTCGCGTTCGAGCTGGACGACAAGGCGCCGTTCCGTTTCGACTGGCCGGCCGGATTCGGCGTGGCGCACGATGCCAGCCTCGACGGCACCGTCGCCGGCTGGCGCGAAGGCGATGGCTGGCGCGTGGACACGCGCGCCTTGCGCGTGCGCGGCAGCGACTTCGGCATCGACGTGCGCGGCGGCATGTGGTTCCAGGGCGACGGCACGCGGCCCTGGATCGACCTGGCCGCGCGCCTGCAGCCAACGCAGGTGACGGCCGCCAGCGGCTTCTGGATCCACGACCGCATGTCGCCGCATGCCATCGAATGGCTGGACGCGGCGCTGGTCGCCGGCCGCCTGGAGGATGCGCGCGCGCTGGTGTCCGGCGACCTGGACGATTGGCCGTTCCGCGGCGCGCCCGGCAATCCGGCGCGCGGACGCTTCGAGGCCACGGCGAAGATCGTCGACGCAACGCTCGCGTTCCATGAAGGCTGGCCGCCGCTGGAACAGGTCGTCGGCGAGGTCGCGTTCGTCGCCGACGGTTTCGAAGTCTCCGGCAAGGGCGTGCTGGCCGGCGTCGGCATCCGCCGGTTCGATGCGGGCATCACCCGCTTCGGCCATGCGCCGTTGCGCGTGTCCGCGCGCGGCGGCGCCGATGCGTCGCGCCTGGTCGAACTGCTGCGGCGCAGCCCGTTGCGCGCCCGCCACGCCGACACCCTCGACAATGTTTCCGCCAGCGGCCCGGCGACCGTCAGTTTCGACATGACGCTGCCGCTGCACGATTCGACACGGGCGCGGATCGATGGCGAGGTGGCGCTCGCCAACGCGACCCTGGCCGACAAGCGCTGGAAGCTTGCCTTCGACAGCGTCACCGGCCGCGCCCGCTACGGCGACGACGGTTTCGTCGCCGAGCGCCTGGCCGTGCGCCACGAGGAAGCGCCGGGCATCCTGACCCTGCGCGCCGGCGAACATGTACATGACCCTGGCCATGCGTTCGAGGCCGAACTCGAAGCCAACCTGCCGGCCGATCGCCTGTTGCAGCGCGTGCCGGAGCTGTCGTGGCTGCAGGGCCGCGCCAGCGGGCGCTCACAGTGGACCGCGACGCTGGGCATCAGCGACAAGGCGGCGACGCTGCAGTTGCGCTCCAGCCTGGTCGGCACGGCATTGTCGTTGCCTGCGCCGTTGCGCAAGGCGGCCGAATCCTCGCTGCCGGCAACCATCGAAACCGCGTTGCCGCTGGGCGACGGCGAAGTGCGTGTGACGCTGGGCCGGCGCCTGGCGTTGCGAGCGCGCAGCCGCGGCGATGCCACCGGCGTGCGCGTGGTGCTGGG
>NZ_JARUVM010000173.1 GCF_029763755.1 Luteimonas sp. 8-5 | reverse complement strand
TGTTCACCACGCCGGCGCGGCGTGCGCGTTCGGCGAGCGTGGCGCATGCCGCGGCGGCGCGCGCCTTGTGCGGCAGGGTGACGTTGGCGCCGTCGCCGTCGAACGCGGCCAGCGCGGCTTCGAAATCCGGGGCGTCGATCGCCGTGTACGCAATCGACACCCCGGCCTGCTTCGCGAACGCCGCGTGGATGCGCGGCGAAAGCGAGTGTGCGACCGGGTGGCCGATGACGGCGTAGCGCTTCATCCCTGCGTGCAGTTCATTCGCGCAGCCAGCGCGCCGCGTCGAGGGCGAAGTAGGTGAGCACGCCGTCCGCGCCGGCACGCTTGATCCCGGTCAGCGCTTCCAGCGTGCACGCGCGTTCGTCCAGCCAGCCGTTGGCATGGGCCGCCTTGAGCATCGCGTACTCGCCGCTGACCTGGTAGACGAACGTCGGCACGCCGAACTCGTCCTTCACCCTGCGCACGATGTCCAGGTACGGCATGCCCGGCTTGACCATGACCATGTCCGCGCCTTCCTCCAGGTCCAGCGCGATCTCGCGCATGGCCTCGTCGGCGTTGGCCGGGTCCATCTGGTAGGTGTACTTGTTGCCCTTGCCCAGTGCGCCGGCCGAGCCGACCGCGTCGCGGAACGGGCCGTAGAACGCCGAGGCGTACTTGGCGCTGTAGGCGAGGATGCGGGTGTGGACGTGGCCGTCGAGCTCCAGCGCTGCGCGGATCGCGCCGACGCGTCCGTCCATCATGTCGCTGGGCGCGACCACGTCGGCGCCTGCGCGCGCATGCGACAGCGCCTGCTTGACCAGGACCTCTACGGTCTCGTCGTTGACCACGTAGCCGCTGTCGTCGAGCAGGCCGTCCTGCCCGTGCACGGTGTAGGGGTCCAGGGCGACGTCGGTGATGACGCCAAGGTCCGGAAAGCGCTGCTTGAGCGCGCGCACCGCGCGCTGGCACAGGCCGTCGTCGTCATGGGCGGCGGCGGCATCCAGCGACTTGGCTTCCGGCGCGGTCACCGGGAACAGCGCCAGCGCCGGCACGCGCAGTTCGCTGGCCTGTTCGGCCACGCGCAGCAGCTCGTCGATCGACAGCCGCTCGATGCCGGGCATCGACGGCACCGGCGCGCGCCCGGACAGCTCGTGCACGAACACCGGATAGATGAGGTCGTCGGCGGTGAGGACCGTCTCGCGCATCAACCGCCGCGAGAACTCGTCGCGGCGCATCCGCCGCGGCCGGATGAAGGGATGGCTCATGCGGCCATTCTACGCCTGTGGGCCGTGGACCCCGTCGATCTCGACCGCCAGGTCGCGGCGGCAGATCGCCGCGTGCAGTACGACGCGGGGGACGCGGTCGCCGAAGCGCTCGTCCAGGGCCGCGGCGACGGCTTCGATGTCCCCGCGGTCGCGCACATAGACCTTGAGCCGGGTGCCGCCGCCGAAATGCGCCGGCAGTTCGGGCTGGCGATCGCGCGCGGCGCCGAGCAGGGCGTCGAAATTGGCCAGGGTCTCGCCGAGCTGGGCGAGCACGGCGCCCGGATGCGCGGTGGCATGGCCGACGACGCTGGCGGTACCCGACAGCAGCAGCGGCATCCGGCTGCCGGTCGGAGGCAACATGGCGCGGGCGAAGCTCGGCGGTTGCGGGCCGTAGGCGCGCGGGTAGCGCCAGGCACTGACCTGGCGCGGATTCTCCACAGGCGCG
>NZ_JARUVM010000172.1 GCF_029763755.1 Luteimonas sp. 8-5 | reverse complement strand
GGAAGCCGCCGCGCGCGAGGCGCGCCACGCCGCCTTCGCCGCGACGCTGCGCGAAGGCGAGATCCTTGCCCTGGCCCATCACGCAGACGACCAGGCCGAAACCTTCCTGCTGCGCGCGCTGCGCGCCTCCGGGCCGGACGGGCTGGCGGCGATGCGGCCGTGGCGCGCTTATGCACTGGGCTGGCTGTGGCGCCCCCTGCTCGCGCATTCGCGCGCGGCATTGCTCGCGCATGCGCGCGCGCACGGCCCGCAGTGGATCGAGGACCCTTCCAACGCCGACACGACGCTGGACCGCAACTTCCTGCGCAACGAGGTGATGCCGCTGCTGCGCAGGCGCTGGCCGGGCATGGACGCGGCGTTCGCGCGCAGCGCAGCGTTGTGCGCCGGGGCCACGGACCTGCTCGAAGCGGAGGATGCACGAGGGCTGGCCGCAGTGCTGCAGTCGCCCGATACCTTGCGCGCCGATGTGCTCGAAACGCATCCGCCTGCGCGCCGCGCACGCATCCTGCGGCGCTGGTGCGCGGAGCTGGGATTGCCGCCGCTACCCGGCAACGGCGTCGACAGGATCGAATCCGAAGGCGGCTTCGAATGGTCGGGCGCGCGGATCCGGCGTTGGCGCGACCTGCTGCATGCCGGGCCGTTGCGTGCACCGTTGCCGGCACAATGGACACAGGAATGGCTGGGCGATGCACCCCTGCCGCTGCCCGGCGGTGGCAGCCTGCGCCTGGCCGGTGCGCCGGGCTTCGATGCGCCACTGCGCGTGCACGCGCGCCAGGGCGGCGAGCGCATCCGCCTGCCGGGGCGCGA
>NZ_JARUVM010000171.1 GCF_029763755.1 Luteimonas sp. 8-5 | reverse complement strand
CACAGCCACGAACTGAAGCACGTACTCCAGGACCTCGGCGTGCCGCCGTGGCTGCGCGAGCGGCTGCCGCTGCTGTCGGACGGCGACGGCCAGGTGCTGGCGGCCGGCGACCGGGTCGCCTCGGCGGCGTTCGACGCCTGGCTGCGCGAGCGCGCCGCCGCGCTGGCCTGGATTCCCTGGGATTGAATCCCTAGTAAACTCATGGCCATGGCCAAATCGCCCGCCGCGCCCTCGCCCGTCGCCGACTTCGAGACCTCGCTCGATGCGCTGGAAAAGCTCGTCGAGAAGATGGAGCACGGGGACATGAGCCTGGAGGAATCGCTGAAGGCGTACGAATCCGGCGTCGGCCTCTATCGCCGCTGCCAGAGCGCGCTGGAACAGGCCGAGCTGCGCGTGCGCCTCCTCGGCGACCCCGAGGATCCGGCCACGGCGCAGCCGTTCCCGGACGGCCGCGCCGGCGACGATGCCTGATCCGGCCTTGCCCGAACCCGGGACCCCGGCGCGCTTCGCGCAATGGCGGACCCGGGTCGACGCCACCATTGCCGCCGCCCTGCCCGACCCCGGCGCCGAACCGGCGCGCCTGCACGCCGCCATGCGCCATGCCGCGCTCGACGGCGGCAAGCGCATGCGCCCCTTGCTCGCCTACGCCACCGGCACCGCGTTCGGTTGCGACCCGGCCGCGCTGGACGCGGCGGCCGCTGCGGTCGAACTCGTGCACGCCTATTCCCTGGTCCACGACGACCTGCCGGCGATGGACGACGACGACCTGCGCCGCGGCAAGCCGACCGTGCACGTGGCGTTCGACGAGGCCACCGCGATCCTGGCCGGCGACGCATTGCAGTCGCTGGCCTTCGAACTCCTCGCGCGCGCACCGCTGCCGGCACAGGCGCGCGTGGACATGCTCGCCGAACTGGCCGCTGCCGCCGGCGTGCGCGGCATGTG
>NZ_JARUVM010000170.1 GCF_029763755.1 Luteimonas sp. 8-5 | reverse complement strand
GCCGCCGGGCGTGCGCCGCATCGACGTGCGCAGCGCGGCGCAGCTGCGCGAAGCCGTGCTTGCAGCGTTACCGGCCGACGCCTACGTCGCCGCCGCGGCGGTGGCCGACTGGACGCCGCGCGAAGTCGCGCCGGGCAAGCTGAAGAAGCAGGCCGGCGTCGACACGCTCACCCTGGAACTGGTGCGCACCGCGGACGTGCTCGCCGAGGTCGCGACGCATCCGCGGCGCCCGCGCCTGGTACTGGGCTTTGCCGCCGAGACCGGCGACGTCGAGGCCAACGCGCGCGCCAAGCTGGAAGCCAAGCAACTCGACGTCATTGCCGCCAACCGCGTCGGCATCGCCGGCAGCGGATTCGAGAGCGACGACAATGCCCTCACCGTGATCGGCCGCGACACGGTGCGCGAGCTCGGGCCGGCGCCCAAGACCGAACTGGCGGAAACCCTCATCGAACTCATCGCCGAGCGACTGTCCTGATGCAAAAGACCCTGCAAGTGAAACTGCTCGATCCGCGCTACGGCGGGGAATGGCCGCTGCCGGAGTACGCCACCGAGGCGAGCGCGGCGCTCGACCTGCGCGCCGCCCTCGACGCGCCGTTGGTCCTGGCCCCCGGCGATGCCGCGCTGGTGCCGTCCGGGCTGGCGATCCACCTCGCCGATCCCGCGCTGTGCGCGCTGGTGCTGCCGCGTTCCGGCCTGGGCCACCGCCACGGCATCGTGATGGGCAACGGCACCGGCCTGATCGACGCCGACTACCAGGGCCCGCTGCTGATCAGCACCTGGAACCGCGGCAGCGCGCCGTTCACCATCGAGCCGGGGGACCGGATCGCCCAGCTGCTGGTGCTGCCGATCGTGCGCGCGGGGCTGCAGGTAGTGGATACTTTCGAACAAAGCGCGCGGGGTGCCGGCGGTTTCGGCCACACTGGCGTGCGCTAGGGGAGCAAGAACCATGAGCGAGAAACGCCAGATCCTGACGGCCGCCCAGTTGCGGCCATTGCTGCCGGTGCTGGCGGTGGTCCTGTTGCTGCTGGCGGGGGCCCTGGCCTGGACCGGCTGGCTGCAGATGCAGGACGCCACGCGCAGCCGCCTGCTCCAGCAGGCGCGCGACATGGTCGCCGACGGCACCGCGCGCGCGCTGCGCCAGCAGGAGGCGCGGCTGCAGGAGCGGCTCGCATTGCCCGACGTGCAGGCAGCGCTCGCCGCGGGAGACCTGGAACTTGCCGCCACCGAAATGCGCCGCGACGACTGGCCGCGCCTGGACAGCCTGGAGCTGTTGTCGACCGACCTCGATGCCGCCTATGCGGGCCTGGCCGACGGAGGCGCCGGCCGCCTGTCCGCGCTGGAAGGCGCGCTGCTGGAAGGCGCACCGGTGTCGCGCATCATCCGCGACGACGGCGTGCGCGTGGTCCTCGCCGCCCCGGCGAAGGCCGGGGACAAGGTGGTCGCGATCGCCTATGCGCGCCTGCCGCTGGGGATCGCTACCGCCGCGCTGGAAAGCGCGAACGTTGCCGGCGACACCTACCTGGCCCTGCGCCAGGACAATTACACCGTCGCCCAGCGCGGCGACGTCGGCCTCACCGACAGCGCCGAATTCCTGTCGGTGCCGGTGAAGGGGACCGACCTGCGCAGTTCCGCCGGCCTGCCGGAGGAAACCACCGGCGTGTTCGGACTGGGCTCGATGCACTCGTTCATCGGCGCCGGCGTGCTGGTGTTGCTGGCCTTGGGCGCGTGGGGATTGATGCGCCGCAGCGGTCGCGTGGTGGCCGACGATGCCGAGGAGGGCCCCGCCCCCACGCTGGAGCAGGCGCTGGAACAGGGAACCGGCGCGGAAGTGGTGCTGGGCGACGCCGCTCCCGGCGCGCCCGCCCCCGCCGGC
>NZ_JARUVM010000017.1 GCF_029763755.1 Luteimonas sp. 8-5 | reverse complement strand
GCGGCGCCAGGCGCCATCGCCCGGCGACAGCTCCGGCCGGCAGCGCAGGCACGGTCGGAAACCGGCGGCCTCGGCCGCCGCAGCGTTGCCGAAATAGGCGATGTTCTCCCGCTTCGGCGTCGGCGCCGGGCACACCGGCCGGCAATAGATGCCCGTGCTGCGCACCGCGGTGAAGAACAACCCGTCGAAGCGCGGATCGCGGCTCAGCCGCGCACGCTCGCAGGCCTGCGGCGAGGGCAGGGAGGCGTCGTGGTCGATGGGGGCAGCGAGGGCCATGGGTGCAGGCTAGCACCGCACCGGGGCCCGGACTCGCCGTTTTCGGACATCAATGCAGGACGCGTTCGAACGTCCGCAAGTCGCCGTCGTTGGGTTCGGCCGGCACCTGGAGCAGGTGCATCAGCAGCGGATAGACATCGACATTGTCGAACACCGGAATGCGCACGCCGTCGGCGAAGCTCGGGCCGTCGGCCACGAACACCGCGCGCATTTCCGGCAACTCCGGCGCGAAGCCGTGCGCACCGGTGCGATGCGTGCCAACGCGCTCGCCCGGGCGCCGCACCATGAGCAGCCAACCGACATCGGCCTGGCACACGATTGCCGGCACCCGCGGGTGGCTGCCGTAGTGCCATTGCGCCGGCAGGTCCTGCCTGCGCCAGCACTCGGCATGTTCGTGGCGGCCGGTGAGCGCGCCTTCCACCGCGTCAGCTTCTGCATCTTCGGCAGGGTTCACGCCCATCGACGAGCCACGCGTGACTACGTCGACCGCGTCGATCGTCAGTCCCTTCGCGGCCAGCCAGTCGTCGATGTACTCGCGCTGGTCCGGCGGCACCCCGGCCATGCCGTGGTCCGACACGACGATCAGGTCGACTCCGTCGCGGATGCCGCGCGCCTCCAGCCCGGCGAGCAGCCGCGCCAGCGCCGCGTCGACATTGGCTTGTGCCGCCAATGCCTGCACCGAGCCTGGGCCCCAGGCGTGCTCCTCGTGGTCGACTTCGTCGAAATACAGGGTCAGCAGCCGCGGACGGTGCGACGGCTTGCGATCGAGCCAGGCCAGTACCTGGTCGACACGCTCGGCGGCGGTGACCCGGGCATCGAACGGTCGCCAGTCGCTCGGGTACTGGCCCGCGATCGGCGCCTCGGAGCCCGGCCAGTACATCGTGGCTGCGCGCCCACCATGCTCCTGCAACGTCACCCAGGCAGGCTTGCCGCCCCACCAGCGTGCATCGCCGACGGCATCGCGGTCGCGCAACGAGAAGCGGCCAAGCTCGGGATCGAGCATCGTGTTGTTGACGATGCCATGGCGATCCGGACGCAGCCCGGTGACCAGGGTGTAGTGGTTGGGGAATGTCAGCGTCGGATAAGACGGCTTCATCCCGTCGGCATGCACGCCGGCGGCGGCGAGTGCATCGAGCGTGGGCATGGTGCCGCTGCCGATGGCATCGGCCCGCAGGCCGTCGACGGAAACCAGGATGACAGGGCGGCTCGCGCAGGCTGCCAGCAGCAACAGCAGGGCGGCCAGGCCGCCCTGCCGGACAAGCCCGATCACTGCGCGGGCTTGCGGAACTTGTAGATGAACTGGTCGGTGTAGCCGCGGATCTCGTCGTTGAACACCGACAGCGTGCGGTCATCGACCGGGTTGCTCAGCGCATCGCTCTGGCCGACGAACTCGAAGCCGGCGGCCTCGACCTGCTGGCGGACCAGCTGCGGGTCGATGCGGTGCAGGCTGTCGGCGTCGCGCAGGCCCGAACCGTCCTGGGCGGCGTGGTCGATGATGATGTAGACGCCACCCGGGTTGAGCATGTCGAACACCGCCTTGTTGAGCACGGCCGGATCGGTCGGGCCCATGAACGACAGTGGATAGTCGTGGTAGTTCTGCGAGGTGAACACGACGTCGACCGGGGTCGGCGCGGACAGCGCGTCGGCCGGCTGCAGCAGCAGCTGGGTGTTGGCCAAGCGCGACGGCAGCGACTTGGTCGCTTCGGAGTATTTCTCCATCGGCGTCGGCACGGCCAGGTAGACCTTGCCCATCGGGCCGACGATGGCACTGAAGACCTTGCTCCAGTAGCCGCTGCCCGGCACGAGCTCGAGCACGGTGTCGCCTGCCTTGACCTCGGAGAACGCCATGATCTGCGCGATCTCGCGGCGGCTGTCGTCATAGACGTCGTCGCCGCGCATCGGCAGGGCCAGCGACGCGGTGATGTAAGTCGGGATAGCCGCCTCCGGGGCAGCCGGCGCATTCTGGGCGACAGCAGCCCCGGCAAAGACCAGGCCGGCGGCGAGGGAAGCAATCCACTTCATCTGGGAACTCCGGGAACGGGTGGGTTGGAAACAGGATGGGTGACGGGATGAACACTCCTTGAATAACACGACACGGGGCACCAGCGAAAGCGGTTCCGGCGGCGACGGCGGCCGCGCCTGCCATAATCGGGGCTTCGCATTCACGCACCTGCCGGCACCGTCATGAGCAACCGCAACGACCCCTCCCGCCACATCCGCGCCCCCCGCGGCCCCGGCCTGACCTGCAAGTCCTGGCTCACCGAGGCCCCGTTCCGCATGCTCCAGAACAACCTGGATCCGGACGTGGCCGAGAACCCGGCCGAGCTGGTGGTCTACGGCGGCATCGGCCGCGCCGCCCGCGACTGGGACTGCTACGACGCCATCATCGCCTCGCTCAAGACCCTGGGCGACGACGAGACCCTGCTGGTGCAGTCCGGCAAGCCGGTCGGCATCTTCCCGACCCACGCCGATGCCCCGCGGGTGCTGATCGCCAACTCCAACCTGGTGCCGCACTGGGCCACCTGGGAGCACTTCAACGAGCTCGATGCCAAGGGGCTGATGATGTACGGCCAGATGACGGCCGGCTCCTGGATCTACATCGGCAGCCAGGGCATCGTGCAGGGCACCTACGAGACCTTCGTCGAGATGGGCCGCCAGCACTACGGCGGCGACCTCACCGGCAAGTGGATCCTGACCGCCGGCCTGGGCGGCATGGGCGGCGCCCAGCCGCTGGCGGCGTCGCTGGCCGGCGCGTGCTCGCTGAACATCGAGTGCCAGCAGAGTCGCATCGACATGCGCCTTCGCACCCGCTACGTGGATGAGCAGGCCAGCGACCTCGACGATGCGCTGGCGCGGATCGCGAAGTACACGGCGGCCGGGCAGGCCAAGTCCATCGCGCTGCTCGGCAACGCCGCCGAAGTGCTGCCGGAGATGGTGAAGCGCGGTGTCCGCCCGGATGCCGTCACCGACCAGACGAGCGCCCACGACCCCGTGCACGGCTATCTGCCGATCGGCTGGAGCGTGGAGCAATGGCTGGACGCGCAGAAGAACGACCCGCAGCGCGTGCGCGACGAAGCGAAGCAGTCCATGCGCGTGCACGTGGAAGCGATGCTCGCGTTCCAGAAGCAGGGCATCCCCACCTTCGACTACGGCAATAACATCCGGCAGATGGCCTTCGACGAAGGTTGCAAGAACGCGTTCGACTTCCCCGGTTTCGTACCCGCCTACGTGCGCCCGCTGTTCTGCCGCGGCATCGGCCCGTTCCGCTGGGTGGCGCTGTCCGGCGACCCGGAGGACATCCATAAGACCGACGCCAAGGTCAAGGAATTGATCCCCGACGACAAGCACCTGCACAACTGGCTGGACATGGCCAGGAAGCGGATTTCCTTCCAGGGCCTGCCCGCGCGCATCTGCTGGGTCGGCCTCGGCCAGCGCCACAAGCTCGGCCTGGCGTTCAACGAGATGGTGCGCAACGGCGAGCTGAAGGCGCCGGTGGTGATCGGCCGCGACCACCTGGACTCGGGCTCGGTGGCCTCGCCGAACCGCGAGACCGAGGCGATGAAGGACGGCAGCGACGCCGTCTCCGACTGGCCGTTGCTCAACGCCATGCTCAATGTGGCCGGTGGAGCGACGTGGGTGTCGTTACACCATGGAGGGGGCGTGGGGATGGGGTACTCGCAGCACAGCGGCGTGGTGATCGTTTGCGATGGCACGCCTGAAGCGGATAAGCGGATTGCGCGGGTGCTTTGGAATGATCCTGGGACCGGGGTAATGCGGCATGCGGATGCAGGTTACGACATCGCTCGGGAGTGTGCGGGGGAGATGGGGTTGAAGTTGCCGATGTCATAAGTTGATTCGCTTTATTTGCGTCTCACCCTTGTTGAAAGGCTAAACGCACCATCGACGGATCGGCGTTCTATTGCGTCCCCGCGTGGGATCCATACGCCAAGGGGAATGAATCATTGAATAGTAGGCACGTCACACTCAGCCAGCTCGAAAGCCACCTCTGGGAGTCAGCCAACATCCTGCGTGGCCCGGTAGATGCGGCTGACTTCAAGACCTACATCTTCCCGCTGCTGTTCTTCAAGCGCATCTGCGACGTCTGGGACGAGGAGTACCAGGAGATTGTGGATGAGACCGGCGACGAGCAACTGGCCTGGTTTCCGGAGTCGCACCGCTTCCAAATCCCGGAAGACTGCCACTGGAACGACGTTCGCACCAAGGCCAGCAATGTCGGGACGGCCCTTCAGCGCGCGATGCGCGAGATTGAGAAAGCCAACCCCGACACCCTGTACGGCGTGTTCGGCGATGCCCAGTGGTCAAACAAGGAGCGGCTGTCCGATGCCTTGCTCAAGGACCTGATCGAGCATTTCTCCAAGCTGCCGTTCGGCAACAAGAACGTCAACTCGGACCTGCTCGGCGACGCCTACGAATACCTGATCAAGAAGTTCGCCGACGCCACCAACAAGAAAGCCGGCGAGTTCTACACCCCGCGCAGCGTCGTGCGGCTGATGATCGACATGCTCGACCCCAAAGAAGCCGAGACCATCTACGACCCGGCCTGCGGCACTGGTGGCATGTTGCTGGCCGCCGTGCAGCACGTGAAGGAACAGCATGGTGACGTGAAGCGCCTGTGGGGCAAGTTGTATGGGCAAGAGAAGAACCTCACCACCTCATCCATCGCGCGGATGAACCTGTTTCTCCACGGCATCGAGGACTTCCAGGTGGTGCGCGGCGACACGCTGCGCAACCCAGCCTTCTTCGAAGGCGACCGGCTGGCCACCTTCGACTGCGTCATCGCCAATCCGCCGTTTTCGCTGGAAAAGTGGGGCGAGGACCTGTGGCTGAACGATCCCTTCGGCCGCAATTTTGCCGGTCTGCCGCCTTCATCCAGCGGTGACTTCGCGTGGGTGCAGCACATGGTCAAGTCGATGGCCGACGTCAGCGGTCGGATGGCCGTGGTGCTGCCCCAGGGCGCCCTGTTCCGCAAAGGTGTGGAAGGCAACATCCGCCAGAAGCTGCTGGAGATGGATCTGGTCGAGGCGGTGATCGGCTTGGCGCCCAACCTTTTCTACGGCACCGGACTCGCCGCGTGCATCCTGATTCTGCGCAAGCGCAAGCCGGCCAAGCACAAGAAGAAGGTACTGATCGCCGATGCGTCGCGCCTGTTCCGCCGGGGCCGCGCGCAAAACTATCTGGAGCCCGAGCACGCCACCGAAATCCTCGGCTGGTATCGCGGCTTTGCCGATGTGCAGGACGCGGCCCGGGTGGTCGGCCTCGACGAGATCAAGGCCGAAGACTGGACGCTGAACATTTCGCGCTATGTCCTGCCGCCATTGCAAGAAGACATCCCACCGCTGCCCGATGCCATCGCGGCATTCAAGGACGCGCTCACCCGCTGCCGTGAAGCCGAAGAGCGGCTCGCGCAGGTCATGACTGAAGGGGGATGGCTGCAATGAGTTCGGACCGCCCATTCAAAGACAACAAGATCTTTACTGAAGAACTGGCTAATGCTGCGCGCGCTCGACTGAAGGAAAAGTTTGCCCAGATGGAACAAGAGAAAGCTCGTAGCACCAAACGCATCAGCCAACAAGAACTCGAAAGCTACCTCTGGGGCGCCGCCGTGCTGCTGCGCGGCCTCATCGACGCGGGTGACTACAAGCAGTTCATCTTCCCGTTGCTGTTCTACAAGCGCGTGTCGGATGTGTGGGAGGAGGAATACCAGGCGGCCCTGGCCAACTCGAAGGGCGACCTCTCCTATGCCCAGTTTGCCGAGAACCACCGCTTCCAGATCCCTGCAGGTGCCCATTGGAACGATGTACGCCAAGCACCCAAGAACGTGGGCGCAGCCATCCAGAAGGCCATGCGCGCCATCGAGACGGCCAACCCGGATCTGCTCGACGGCATCTTCGGTGATGCGCCATGGACCAACCGCGAGCGCCTGCCCGATGAAACGCTGAAAAACCTGATCGAGCACTTTTCGACACAGACACTCTCGGTGGCCAACGTCCCCGAGGATGAGCTGGGCAACGCCTACGAATACCTGATCAAGAAGTTCGCGGACGATTCCGGCCACACGGCAGCCGAGTTCTACACCAACCGCACCGTCGTCCACCTGATGACGCAACTGCTCAGCCCGCAGGCGGGCGAGTCGATCTACGACCCCACTTGCGGTACCGGCGGCATGCTGATTTCGGCGCTGGACGAAGTGAAGCGCTCGGGTGGCGAATACCGAACGCTCAAGCTTTACGGGCAAGAGCGCAACCTCATCACCTCATCCATCGCCCGCATGAACCTGTTCCTGCACGGCGTGGAGGACTTCGAAATCATCCGGGGCGACACCCTGGCCGAACCCAAGCACATCGAAGGCGACCGCTTGCGCCAGTTCGATGTGATCCTGGCCAACCCGCCGTACTCCATCAAGCAGTGGAATCGCGAGGCCTGGAGCAGTGACAAGTGGGGCCGCAACTCGCTGGGTACGCCGCCGCAGGGCCGCGCCGACTACGCCTTCCAGCAGCACATCCTGACCAGCCTAACCGCCAAGGGGCGTAGTGCCGTGCTCTGGCCCCACGGTGTGCTGTTCCGTAATGAAGAACAGGTCATGCGCGCCAAGATGGTCGAGCAGGACTGGGTCGAGGCCGTCATCGGCTTGGGCCCCAACCTGTTCTACAACTCCCCGATGGAGTCGTGCATCGTCATCTGCAACCGTAAGAAAGCCGCCGCTCGCAAGGGGAAGGTGATCTTCATCGACGCGGTGAACGAGGTCACCCGGGAACGGGCGCAGAGCTTTCTCAAGCCCGAGCACCAGCAGCGCATCCTGACCGCATACAAGATCTTTGCGGACGTGCCCGGTTTCGCCAAGGTCGCCACCCTGGCCGAAATCGGCGCCAATGCCGGCAACCTGTCGATCCCGCTGTACGTGAAGCGCATTGCCGCCGCCATTGCCACCGACAGCAATGGTGACGCGGTATCGCTGCGCTCTGCCTGGGACCAATGGCAAACCGATGGTCGCGCGTTCTGGCAACAGATGGACGCGCTGGTGGAAACGCTGGATGGACTGATTACGGAGGACATCGAGCGTGTCTGACAAGAACAATAAAACCCTGAAGCCCGGCTGGCGTCGGGTGAAATTCGGCGACGTGGTGCGCCTCTCGAAAGCCCGCAGCCAAGATCCGCTGGCCGATGGTATTGAACGCTACGTCGGTCTGGAACATCTCGAACCCGGTGACTTGCGCATCCGCAGTTGGGGCAGCGTCGCCGACGGCGTGACCTTCACCAGCGTATTTCAACCAGGGCAGGTGCTGTTCGGCAAGCGACGCGCTTACCAGCGCAAGGTGGCCGTGGCGGATTTCTCTGGGGTGTGCTCCGGTGACATCTATGTGTTGGAAACCAAGGACGCGCAGGTTTTGCTGCCGGAGCTGCTGCCATTCATTTGCCAGACCGATGCCTTTTTTGATCACGCGGTAGGCACATCAGCTGGCTCGTTGAGCCCCCGCACCAACTGGACGAGTTTGGCGGACTTTGAGTTCATGCTCCCGCCGATGGATGAGCAGCAGCGTCTAATACGTCTGCTTTTGAACGCTGAGGCCGCAAGAACAGCAGCCGAAGATGCCGCGACCCATTCAGAGAAGCTGAGAAAGTCACTGCTATTCGAAACCTTTGATGCACTTCAGGGCGACGGTACGGTCCGAATTCCTTTTCTGGCAACCGAGATCGATTGTCGGTGGGTCAAAGCGCGTGATGCGGGCCAAATACTTATGGGCCGACAGTTGTCACCGAAATACAAAACCGGGAAAAACACAAGAAAGTATCTGCGCGTTGCAAATGTGTTCGATGGCTTCATCGACACGAGTGATGTCAATGAGATGGACTTCAATGAGAGTGAGTTCGCGACATTCAGGCTGCAGAGCGGAGATGTTCTGCTGAACGAAGGGCAAAGTCGGGAGCTTGTTGGCCGCAGTGCGATATTCCGCGATGACATCCCCGACTGCTGCTTTCAAAACACGCTGATTCGATTCCGCCCAAATGCGGAGGTGATGTCAGAGTTCGCGCATTACTACTTTCAGTATTGCCAATACACATCTCGGTTCGTCCAAATTTCAAAACAGACAACATCAATCGCGCACTTGGGCGTTCAGCGGTTTGCGGAAATGAATTTCCCCCTCGTATCGATTGATGTACAGAAGGCAATCGTGGAAGCCTTATCCGCCGTAGTAGCGGCCATTCCACAGCTCAAGAAGCGGGCAAAGACAGCAAGTGCGATAAGGAATCAAGTTCTTATGGAGGGGGCTTCGAGATGAGTTTTACAGAATCTAACACCGTCGAAGCCTACGTCCGCGATCTACTCGCCGGCCCGATCAAGGCTGTACCGGCCAACACCGCCCAGGAACCTCAAGCCAGCTACGGGCCCAGCCCCAAAGGCATCGGCTGGCGCTACGCTGCTCCGTCTGAGGTGCCGCGTCAGATCCAGGAAGTGCTGGTCGAACCCTGGCTGCGCGACGCACTGATCCGACTGAACCCCGAGATTGCCGCACAGCCCGACCGTGCCGACGAAGTGCTCTACAAACTGCGCGCCATCGTGCTGTCGGTGCGCTCGGATGGTCTGATCCGCGCCAACGAGGAGATGACCGCATGGATGCGTGGTGAGCGCTCGATGCCTTTCGGCCACAACAACGAGCATGTGCCTGTACGGTTGATCGACTTGGATGACCTGGCGCAGAACCATTACATCGTCACCCAGCAGTACACCTACCGTGCTGGCCCCACCGAACGCCGGGCTGATCTGGTGCTGCTGGTGAATGGCCTGCCGCTGGTACTGATCGAGGCCAAGACCCCGGTCAAGAAGTGCATCAGCTGGGTCGACGCTGCGGTGCAGGTGCACGATGACTATGAGAAGTTCGTGCCGGAGCTCTTCGTCTGCAACGTGTTCTCGGTGGCCACCGAGGGCAAGGCCTACCACTACGGGTCCATCGGCCTGCCGGTCAAGGATTGGGGGCCGTGGCATCTGGATGGCAATGGGAAGGATGGTCAGCACCACCCGCTGAAGTCGCTCAAGCTGTCCGCTGAGAGCATGTTGCGCCCGCATGTGGTGCTGGACATCCTCGGCAGCTTCACTCTGTTTGCCACGGACAAAAAGAAGCGCCGCATCAAGATCATCTGCCGCTATCAGCAGTACGAGGCGGCCAACAAGATCGTCGAGCGCGTGCTGGCGGGCTACCCCAGGAAGGGCTTGATCTGGCACTTCCAGGGCTCGGGCAAATCACTGCTAATGGTCTTCGCTGCGCAAAAGCTGCGCATGCATGCCGGCCTGAAGAACCCCACTGTGCTGATCGTGGTGGATCGGATTGATTTGGATACCCAGATCACCGGCACCTTCACTGGCGCTGACATTCCCAACCTGGAAAAGGCGGACAGCCGCGAGAAGCTGCAGCAGTTGCTGGCGCAGGACGTGCGCAAGATCATCATCACCACGATCTTCAAGTTTGGTGAGGCCACCGGCAGCCTGAACGACCGCAGCAACATCATTGCCCTGGTGGACGAAGCCCACCGCACGCAGGAAGGCGACCTGGGCCGCAAGATGCGCGAGGCCCTGCCTAACGCGTTTCTGTTCGGCCTGACCGGTACGCCGATCAACCGTGCCGACCGCAACACCTTCTACGCCTTTGGTGCAGACGAGGACGAGAAAGGCTACATGAGCCGGTACGGCTTCGAGGAGTCGATCCGCGACGGTGCCACACTGAAACTGCACTTCGAACCGCGCTTGATCGATCTGCACATCGACAAGGCAGCGCTGGATGCCGCATACAAAGACCTGACCGGCGGCCTCTCGGATCTCGACAAGGACAACCTCGCGAAGACCGCCGCCAAGATGGCCGTACTGGTGAAGACGCCCGAGCGCATCCGCAAGGTCTGTGAGGACATCGTCGAGCACTTCCAGACCAAGGTGGAGCCCAACGGCTTCAAGGGCCAGATCGTCACCTTCGACCGCGAGTCCTGCCTGCTGTTCAAGGCCGAGCTGGACAAGCTGCTGCCGCCCGAGGCCACTGACATCGTCATGTCGGTGCAGGCGGCGGACAAGAAGGAGCACCCAGAGTACGCGCCCTACGACCGAAGCCGCGATGAAGAAGAGCGCCTGCTGGATCGCTTCCGCGACCCGGCCGACCCGCTGAAGCTGATCATCGTCACGGCCAAGCTGCTGACCGGCTTCGACGCGCCCATCCTGCAGGCCATGTACCTGGACAAGCCGCTGCGTGACCACACGCTGCTCCAAGCCATCTGCCGGGTGAACCGCACCTATTCCGAGCAGAAGACCCACGGCCTGATCGTGGACTACCTCGGCATATTTGATGACGTGGCAGCAGCGCTGGAATTCGACGATCAGAGCGTCAAGCAGGTGGTGAGCAACATTCAGGAGCTGAAGGACAAGCTGCCTGAGGCGATGCAGAAGTGCCTTGCCTTCTTCGCTGGCTGCGACCGCAGCTTGCAAGGCTACGAGGGCCTGATCGCGGCGCAGCAGTGTTTGCCCAATAACGAGATGCGAGACAACTTTGCCGCCGAGTACAGCGTGCTCAACAAGATTTGGGAGGCGCTGTCACCGGACACCGTACTGGGCCCCTTCGAGAAGGACTACAAGTGGCTGTCTCAGGTGTACCAGTCGGTGCAGCCGTCCAGTGGCCACGGCAAGCTGATCTGGCATTCGCTGGGCGCAAAGACCATCGAGCTGATCCACCAGAACGTGCATGTCGACGCGGTGCGGGATGACCTCGACACCCTGGTGCTGGACGCCGATCTACTGGAGGCAGTGCTCTCGAACCCCGATCCCAAGAAAGCCAAGGAGATCGAGATCAAGCTCAAGCGCCGACTGCGCGGGCATGGCGGTCACCCCAAGTTCAAGAAGCTGTCGGAACGGCTCGATGCGCTGAAAGACCGGTTCGAGTCCGGTCAGATCAACAGCGTCGAGTTTCTGAAAGCTTTGCTGGAAATCGCCAAGGAAACGCTGCAAGCCGAGAAGGAGGTCCCGCCCGAAGAGGACGAGGATCGCGGAAAGGCGGCGCTGACCGAGCTGTTCAACGAGGTGAAGACCGCCGAGACGCCCATCATGGTCGAACGCGTTGTGGCGGACATCGACGAGATCGTGCGCCTCGTCCGATTCCCGGGCTGGCAAGGCACGCAGGCCGGCGAGCGTGAGGTCAAGAAGGCCCTGCGCAAAGCCCTCTTCAAATACAAGCTGCATGCGGATGAAGAGCTGTTCGAAAAGGCCTACAGCTACATTCGGCAATACTACTGAGAGGCATAGGAATGAACGCGTGGATTGACAGCCCGTCGGGGGCTACCTGGTTTGTCGGTGCCACGTTTGGCGGTACAGATGACCAGATGCCTCGCTTTATCGCTGAAGGCATTTGGGAAAATGGATACGAAGACAAGTACCTGGAGCTCGTGCGCTCAATGAAGCCGGGAGATCGAATAGCGATCAAGGCGGCGTACACACGTAAGCATGACTTACCGTTCGATAATCGCGGACATCCCGTGTCTGTCATGGCAATCAAAGCAACGGGAACGATCACCGAAAATTTGAATGATGGGCGGCGCATCAAAGTTGACTGGGCAACGACCGACTCTCCCAGGGAGTGGTACTTCTACACACATCGAGGAACGATCTGGCGCGTTTTACCTGGAGAGTGGAATACAGATGGCTTAATCGCCTTCGCATTTGACGAAAAGCCACAAGACATTGAACGGTTCAGGAATGCTCCCTATTGGCGCGAGCGGTTTGGCACCGTCGAGCTAAAGCAGCGCTTTGCGTGGACAGCATTCTATGAGGCAATGGCCGACAAATTGCTGGCGTACCGTGCAGACAGAACCGCCTTGGTGAAAGGAATCCGAGAGATCTCGATGCGTGTCAACGGGCTCGGGCATTTGGCGGAAGACAGATACAGCGATGGTACGACGGGATTCGTACGGGACATCTGCCCGTTTACAACGATGGGGCTTTTCAACCGAGGGATAACAGATTCCAACAGGAAGATCATCGCAACTGAGTTGGCCAAATTTCTGAGCGTTACCGTACCGGTCCCGGAGACGTTCGAGGGCATCCCCTTGCTTAACAACTTGAAGTCTTGGTACTTCCCGTTCGAGATGAATCGCTCCCCGGACCATATAGATTCACTTTGGAATGTTTTCACCGCAGGCATCGCATACGCAGACGCGGACGATGACTTTGCTCGCGAGGAGTTCGCCGCCGCCTTCGACAATGCGAATGGACGTCGGTCGGTTGCCTGGAATCTGACTTTCGGCCTCTACTGGGTCAGGCCTTGGGCGTTCCTAAGTCTTGATCAAGGTTCCCGGGCATACGTGAGTGAGAAGCTCAATGTGCCGATTGGGCGCCATGGCCCTAAAAAGCGCTGCAACGCAGCCGATTATCTAGCCGCAATGGGGGTGCTAGAGCCGCGCTTCCAAGAAGCTTCATATCCAGTTCACTCATATCCCGAGCTTTCGCTGGAGGCGTGGGGTTACAAGGAACCTTCCGATGAGGAGCCTCTGGGCACTGAAGCCGATGCGTTCGATGCCGATGATAGTGACGACGAACCGCCGCCGGAGGATGCTCTGGTTCCCGTGCAGATTGTGCCGTACTCAGCCGACGATATCCTGAAGGACGGATGCTTCCTTGAGCGAAGCGAAGTCGACCGACTTCTAGAGCGGCTACGTACCAAGAAGAACCTGATTCTCCAAGGGCCACCAGGGACCGGCAAGACATGGCTGGCTAAGCGCCTGGCCTTTGCGGTTATGGGGGAAAAGGACGAGAGCAAGGTTCGTGCGGTGCAGTTTCACCCGAATCTGTCCTACGAGGACTTTGTCAGAGGTTGGAGGCCTACGGGTGAGGGCAAGTTGTCGTTGGCTGATGGCGTCTTCATGGAAGCGATCAAAGCTGCGTCAAGGAAGCCTGAGTCGAAGTTTGTCATGGTGATCGAGGAGATTAATCGTGGCAATCCCGCACAAATCTTCGGCGAACTCTTGACACTCCTCGAGGTGGGAAAACGCACGCCTAGCGAGGCGCTGGAGCTTTGCTACCCGGATGCGGATGGCAAGCGTCGCCCTGTACACATTCCAGAGAACCTTTACGTGGTTGGCACTATGAACATTGCCGACAGGTCGCTGGCTCTGGTCGATTTGGCGTTGCGCCGGCGCTTCGCATTTGTGGATCTGGAACCTAATTTCGGAACCAAATGGCGGGAATGGATCGTACAGCAGTGTGGCGTCGACCCCGCCGTCGTCACTGACATCGAGCACCGCATTGAAAAGCTGAATGAGCAGATCGCGACTGATTCGCGGCTGGGAAAGCAGTTCCGGATCGGCCACAGCTACGTGACGCCCTCTTCCAAGTTGGAGCCAGGAGGCACGAGGAGTTGGTTTCAACTGGTCGTGGAGACTGAAATTGCGCCGCTGCTCGAAGAGTACTGGTTCGACGCTCCCGACGAATCGCAGAAGGCTTGCGCTCAACTCCTTCAGAACTGGTGATGATTGAGGTCACGGAGGTTGTCGAAGATCCGGCGGCAGATGCTGGCTACATCGGTCGTATTCCAGTACGCAATTTGTGGCTGCTGATGCTGTATGCGTCCGACTTGTTCCGAACTCGCGGCATCGGGAACGTTGGCCTAGAGGAAAGCCCTGACGATCTTCCGGACCTGGTCGCCAAGATACTGGCGCACGCGGTCGAAGAGCGACAGCGCCGTAGCCTCAATCAAGACTATCGGCCTCGAGATGCTGTACTTGGTCGCGTGCGGGGTCGGATAGATCTCCTGAAAACTGAACGACATCGCCTTTTCGACCGCGGCATGGTGGCATGTCGAATTGATGAGTTGACTATCGACACGCCTCGCAATCGCTTCGTCCGCGCGGCGCTGGAATCCATCTCGAGGACCGTCCGGAGGAAGGACACTTCCCATCGGTGTCGCGCGCTCGCTAACGGGATGAGGGCGGCCGGCGTGTCTGGCGAGGCGCCCTCCCGCGCCCAGATGAGCACCGATCGTTTTGGAAGAAACGATGCGGAAGACCGGTTTATGGTGGCGGCCGCAACACTGGCGTTGGATCTTGCGCTACCTACGGAAACGTCAGGTTCTAGTACGCTTTCATTACCAGACCGTGAAGCGAAATGGGTGCGCCATTTGTTCGAGCGAGCGATCGGCGGCTTCTACGAAGTAGTGCTGCGTTACAAGGGCTGGGGAGTGAAGTGCGGCGGGACGATGGGTTGGCAAATTGAGCAGAAGACGGAGGCAATTGACAAGATTCTTCCGACGATGAGAACGGATGTCGTACTCGACCACCCATCAACCGGACGGCGGATCGTGATTGATACCAAGTTTACGTCGATCGTGACTGACGGCTGGTATCGAGACAAATCCCTGCGCAGCGGATACGTGTACCAGATCTACGCCTACCTGCGCTCTCAGGTTGGCCGCGGTGATCCGCTTGCAGATCACGCAATTGGATTGCTGCTGCATCCCGCAATCGGGAAAATGTTTGACGAAACGGTAGTAATCCAAGGGCACGCTATTCGATTTGCCACGGTTGATCTGGCGTCCTCGCCTACAGAGATTCGAGAGCAATTGTTGCGATTGTGCGAATCGACGCCGAGTTCGCACTTCTGTCAGTAGGAGTTCGTGCTGCCGCGGTGTTAGTTGCCGCCGAGTAACTCCTGCAAAATCCAGGCACACGAGGTTAGACCGATGGATAAATGGGTCCACTTTCGTCATTACTTCCATCCGGCGGGCCATGGAACCTTCTTCTCGGCCCATATCAACCGCAGCGTATCGTCCGAAGGTTTTGTTTGGATTTACGATTGTGGCTCAAACAGGGCCACCCACATTCGCGACCTTGTTTCCCAGTTCTGTAGGCGTCCACAAGCTCGTGGGTCGATCGATGTGGTGTGCGTCTCACATTTCGATCGCGACCATGTGGAGGGGCTGGAAGAGTTGCTGCAGGCCGCGACTGTCAAGGTTCTGGTGCTTCCGTACCTTTCGTTGCAGGCACGAATCTACCTAGCTGGACAAGCTGAACTTGAAGATGAGGATTCGTCGCACAATGTTGCGGCGATGATTTTAAATCCAGTTCGCTACCTGGAATCCCGGGATTTGGGTGAGCGGGTTGCTCGTATTATCGTTGTCCGAGGCGGTGATTCAGAGGATGTGGGTCCTGGCCCTAAGCTTGATCCGAATGAGCCTGGGGATCTGAACAATGAGTGCGTCGAAATCAATGTTCTGACCCGACCGTTGGAGACCGATGAGGCATGGCATCAAGACTCCTCCAGAATTGAAGTTGCTCAACATAGCGCCCCTTGGCTTCTCGGCGGCTTGTATGAGTTGATGTTCTACAACTGCGCTTTGCAAGGTGACGTAACTGCAAAGTCCGGAGCGTCCTTGGCTGAGGTAGCTGCGGAACTGGCTGTCATCCAGAAGGACTACGAAATTTTCTCCGGTAGGCCTAAGGATGGTTGGATATCAGCCCTAAGAAATTTGTATGACATGCACTTTGGTCGCGAGAAGAGAAACGACGTGTCACTTGTCGTGCTTGGGCGGCCATTGGTTCGCGGTGAATTTAGGATGTGCAGGGCCTTCGCTCGCAGTTTTCCTCATGTCAGCGAATCTCTATCGTTGCCGGAAAGCCCTCTCCGTCCCGCCATTCTCCTAAACGGGGACTACTCATTTACCTCGCCGAGGCTAGCGAAAGTTCGGGAACATTTTGGAATAGATCGCTGGGGTAGCATAGGAGTGATGCAAGTGCCGCATCACGGCTCACAACATAGCTGGACCCCGGGGCTTTCTGCTGAATGCGTGCACGCACACAGTGTGGTTTGCGCACCGCCGAATGCCCGCCACCCGCACGGTACCGTCGCGCATGATCTACGGCATCGGAATCCCGTTATAGCGTCCTACAGCAAGGCATTGGCGTTCGATTACCACGTTTCGCGACCATAAGAGTAGAGCTGTAGTGTCGGCCGACTATGTGCTACTCCGCCCAAATAGAAGCCAGCTACCAGCGCTACGTCCGCGCCTTTGGCGCCGACATCGACATTGCCGCCTTCGTGCGCCTGTACATTGACCGCGCCAACGGCAGCGGCGCGAAGATCCCCAAGGGCATGGATGCCGCGTTCCTGGCCCCGGCCAGCGATTGGGAGCGCGAGATCAAGGCGCTGATCGACGCGCATGACGCCCAGGTGGCCAGCAAGCTGGAGCAGGAGGTCTTCAAGCAGAAGAAGCGCCTTGCCGATGCCGAGCGCACCCTGCAGTCGAAGACCACGAAGAAAGCGCTCGAGGACCGGCGCATCGCCACCTCGAAGATCGAGTGGGCGCTGGGCAAGCTCGCGGACCTGCGCCGCACCCGGCCCGAGCCGCGCGACAGCCGCATCTTCCCCGGCATGCATGCGCCGGTGCTGGTGTGGGAGAACGGTCAGCGCGTGCTCAAGCCGATGCGTTACCAGTGCCGGCCGGCGGGCAAGCCGACGTTCTTCGACCGCAAGTTCCCGGGCACGTACAACGCCCGTCGCGACAACCTCGAGGGGTTCTGGAAGGACGCGTTCGGCCTGACCCACGGGCTGATGGTCGCCTCGCGCTTCTACGAGAACGTGCCGCGCCACCGGATGGAGGGCCGCGAGTTGCGTGAGGGCGAGCAGGAGGAGAACGTCATCCTCGAGTTCGCTCCGCGCGACGGCTCGGAGATGCTGATCGCCTGCCTGTGGTCGCGCTGGACCGGCGGCGAGGGCGAGCCGGAGCTGCTGTCGTTCGCCGCCATCACCGACGAGCCCGAGCCCGAGGTCGCCGCCGCCGGCCACGACCGCACCGTCATCAACATCAAGCCCGAGCACATCGACGCCTGGCTGAACCCGGAGCCGGGCAACCTCGCGGCGCTGTACGCGATCTTCGACGACCGCCGGCACCCGTATTACGAGCATCGGATGGCGGCGTGAGCACGGTCCCCTGGAAGCATCTCCTCGGCTACGCCGCGCTCCTCGCCCTCGGCACGCTCGCGCTGCAGTGGCTCGACTACCAGCGCCTGGCGCGGCTGCACCCGGGCGACGTCTACCTGTTCCTGGTGGCGACCGGCTTCCTGGCGCTGGGGATCTTCGTCGGCGCCCGCGCCTTCGCCGCGCCGCCGCCGACGCCCTTCGACGGCAATCTCAGGGCCCGAGAGGCCCTCGGCCTGAGCGAGCGCGAGCTCGAGGTCCTGCACGAGCTGGCCGCCGGCCGCGCCAACAAGGAGATCGCCGCGCGGCTCCACGTCTCGCCGAACACGGTCAAGACCCACCTGGCCAATCTCTTCGCCAAGCTCGGTGCGCGCCGCCGCACCGAGGCGATCCGTCGTGCGCGGGAGCTGGGATTGCTACCGTAGGCCCGGAATCACCCGTTCGGGCGATTGCCTTCGGGCCGGGGCAGGGGCCAGATGGCTGCACCAACACAAGGGGAGTCCGACATGCTCAACACCATCCTGAAATACGGCGCGATCGCCGGCGTGGTCGTCGCCGGGTTCATGTTCGCCACCTTCCTCGGCTTCGACGGCATCCCGCCGATGCCCTGGAGCATGGTCATCGGCTACGCGACCATGCTGATCGCGCTCATTGCGGTGTTCGTCGGCATCAAGCGCCACCGCGACGTGGACCTGGGCGGGGTGATCGGCTTCTGGCCGGCCTTCGGCGTCGGCCTGGGCATCAGCTTCATTGCCGGGGTTTTCTACGTGGTCGCGTGGGAAGCGGTGCAGGCGATGACCCGGATGGACTTCGCCACGGTCTACTCCGACGCCATGGTCGAGAACGCCCGCGCCCAGGGCGCGAGTGCCGAGGCGCTGGCGAAGATGCGCGTCGAGATGGACGCCTTCAAGGTGCAGTACGCCGACCCGTTGTTCCGCCTGCCAATGACCTTTGCCGAGATCTTCCCGGTCGGGGTGCTGGTCTCGCTGGTGTCGGCGGCGCTGCTGCGCAATCCGCGATTCCTGGCGGTGCGGCGGTCGCAGGACTGATGCTTGCATTTGCCCGAATTGGGCATTAATGTGCCCAATATGGGCAACAGGTCGGCCAACCGGATCAGTGAAGCAGCGGCGCTCTACGCGAGCGCCAGCTTGGCTGATGCCTTGTTCACCGGCACGCAGCAACGGGTGCTGTCCCTCCTGTTCGGGCAGCCGGGGCGCGACATGAGTGTCAGCGAGTTGATCCAGGCCACTGGTGCGGGAAGTGGGGCGGTGCAGCGTGAAATCGCGCGTCTGGCTGGCAGCGGCCTGTTGCGCATCGAACAGGTCGGCAAGCAGAAACGTTACCGCGCCAATCCGGACAGTCCGATCCACGACGAGCTTGTAGCCATCGTCCGCAAAACGTTTGGCTTGGCTGCACCGCTGCGCGAGGCGCTGGCACCCTTTGCCGATCGCATCGACGCCGCCTTCGTTTTTGGCTCCGTGGCGAAAGGTACCGACAGGACCGGAAGCGATATCGACCTGATGCTGGTATCCGAAGGTCTGACCTATGCCGACGCGTTGGGCGTACTGCATCCGCTCTTCGAGCAGCTCGGGCGGGAGATCAATCCCGCCATCTTTTCTCATGCCGAGCTGCGCAAACGTCTCGAGGCGGACAATGGATTCATTGTCCGCGTGCTTGAGCAGCCGAAGCTATGGCTGATTGGTGGCGATGAGGATCTCAGCGAATTGCAGACTGCTAAGTGACCTTCTTGTAAATCGTCATCCCCAGCACGAACAGCACGACGGCGATGATGACGGCGGCCCAGAACAGGAACTTGGCGATGCCCATGGCGGCACCGGCGACGCCGGTGAAGCCGAGCAGGCCGGCGACCAGGCCGATGATGGCGAAGATGATGGCCCACTTGATCATGGGAGCGCTCCGTTGATGTCGGTTGGGCGCCAGCATGCGGGCCCTGCCGTCGCGGCGCGGTGAACGCATTCAGCCGCGCGGGTGGGACTCGTCGCCCACGATCTCGCCGTCCACCCGGGTGATGGTGCGGTCGCAGGTTTCCGACAGCCGCGGGTCGTGGGTGACCACGAGCACGGCGCATCCATGTTGCTGGTTGAAGCGCCGCAGCAGCTCGAACACTTCGGCGGCCGTCTTGGTATCGAGGTTGCCGGTGGGTTCGTCGGCCAGCAGCAGGGCCGGCCGGGTGATGAGCGCGCGGGCGATGGCCACGCGCTGCTGCTGGCCGCCGGAGAGTTCGCCGGGATGGCGGTCGGCGAACTTCTCCAGGCCGACGTCCGCGAGCAGGGAGCGGGCGAAGTCGAGCGTGGCTGGATCGGGACGTCCGTGCGCGACCATGGTCGGCATCAGCACGTTCTCCAGCGCTGTGAAGGCGTCGATCAGGTGGTGGAACTGGAACACGAAGCCGATGCTCTGGCCGCGCAGCGCGGTGCGCGCCTCGTCGTCCATTTTCCGCGTGGGTTTGCCGAGCAGATGGATCTCGCCGTCGGTCGGCGTGTCGAGCAGGCCGATCAGGTTGAGCAGGGTGCTCTTGCCCGAGCCCGAGGGGCCGACCAGGGCGGCGAAGTCCTCGCTGTCCACGCACAGGTCCAGGCCGTGCAGCACTTCCACCTCGTTGGGCCGGCCGATGTTGTAGGACTTGCGCAGGTCGGCCAGGCGCAGCACCTCGCGCGGGTCAGCCATGGCGGATCGCCTCCACCGGATCCATGCGCGAGGCGCGCGAGGCGGGCGCGGCTGCGGACACCACGCCCGCAACGGTGGCCAGCGCCATCGCCGCGGGGATCAGTAGTGCCGGCATGGGGATGTAGAACAGCTGCGGGCCGAAGGCGTTGAAGGCGCCGACCATGCCCCAGCCGGCGAGCGCGCCCACCGACGAGCCGGCCAGGCCGAGCACTGCGCCCTGGAACAAAAACACGCGCAGCATCTGCCGCCGGCGCGTGCCCATGGCGCGCAAAATGCCGATCTCGCGCGTGCGCTGGGTGACGCTGACGGCGAGCACGCTGGCGATGCCCAGGGCCACCGACAATGCCACGAACACGCTGATCATGCGCGTGGCCAGGCTCTGCGAGCGGATGGCGTTCATCAGCTGGGTGTTGAGTTCCATCCAGCTTTCGGCGCGCAGGCCGGTGAGGCCGTGGATGCGTGCGGCGATGCGGTCGGCCTCGAACAGTTCGGTCACGGTCACGTCGACGACGGTGACCCCGCCGGGCAGGGCGAGCAGCGATTGCGCCTGCTTCAGGTCGACGTAGACGTAGCGCGCATCGAGCTCGCGCACGCCGAGCTGGAAGATGCCGACGACGTTGACGATGGCCTCGCGTCCGTCGCCGCCATCCAGGCGCAGCTTGCCGCCCACACGCAGGCCCAGGTTCTCGGCCAGCTGCGAGCCGACGACGGCGTTGCCAGAACCCACTTCGAGGCGGCCGTCGATCATGCTCTCGTCCAGCGGGATCACCCGCAGGTAGCGCGGCAGGTCGACGCCGACCAGGGCCACCGATTCGACGGCGTTGCCGCGCCGGCCGAACGCGGGGCCGGAGACCACCGGCGACACCGCGGTGACGCCGGGCAGGCGGTCGAGCACGCCGCGCACGCCCAGCCAGTTGTCGATCGGCCGCAGGGCCTGCGGGCGCGGGTCCTCGAGCAGGAGTTGCAGGGTGCCGGGCGCAGGCGCGGCGATGCGGTTGATCTCGCGCGGTGCTTCGATGCGGATGTGCGACTGGGTGCCGAGCGTGCGCTCGACGATGTTGGACTGCAGCCCGGAGATCAGTGCGGTGAGGAACACGATCACCGACACGCCCACCGCGATACCGACCAGGATCAGCAGCGTCTGACCGCGACCCTGGCGCAGGAAGCGCATCGCGATGGTGGATTCGATCCACATGCGTCAGTTGAACGGCAGCGGCGATTCGCCATGGGTGCTTGCAGCGGTGTCCGAAGCGGGCAGCGGCTGGCCCTCGATGCGCACGCGTTCGCCATCTGCAGGCAGTTGCTCCGGGTCGAGTGCGCCGGCGGCCACCACCTGGTCGCCGGCCTGCAGGCCTTCGAGCACTTCGCTGGCGGCCAGGCCGCGCAGGCCCAGGCGAACCTGCGTGCGCTGCACGCGGCCGTCGCGCACGCGCAGCACGGTGGCTTCGCCGGAACCGTCGGCGGCGTCGAGCAGCGAGTCGTTGGGAACGGCCATCGTGTTGTCGCGGCTGCCGGTGTGGATGGTGGCCGTGGCGGTCATGTCCTGGCGCACGAAGTCGGCCTTGGGGTCGATGCGCAGGCGCACGTCGACGGTGCCGCGCGCCGGGTCGACGCCGGGCGCGACATGGAACACGGTGGCGGCGAACGGGCGATCGGGGAACGCGTCGGCGATGCACGTGGCCGACTGGCCGACCTGCACGCGCGCCAGGTGCTTCTCGTCCAGCGGCACCAGGATTTCGCCGGGCGCGTCGTGGGCGATGTCGAGCAGCGGGTCGCCGGGCTTGACCGTGTCGCCGGGCTCGACATGGCGGGCCAGCACGAGGCCGCGGCCTGTGGCGCGGACGACCGCACGCGCGACTTCGGCCTCGGCCGCCTGCAGGCGTTCGCGAAGCTGCGCCTCGCGGGCGCCGCCTGACAAGGACTCGAACGCGACACGCGCCTGCTCGGCC
>NZ_JARUVM010000169.1 GCF_029763755.1 Luteimonas sp. 8-5 | reverse complement strand
TGGGGTAGTAGGTGACATTGGTCGCGTAGCTGCCTGCCTGCTGCGGCTGGCCCAGGGCGTTGGGGGCGTAGTCGACCGACAGGCTATCGGGATAGGTCAGGCTGGCCAGGTGGCCGTTGCCGGTGTAGCCATAGCCCACGGTCCAGGTGTAGGTGTCGGCCTGGAGGGTCTCGGACACGGGCAGGCGGCGCTTGTTGTACAGGTAGCTGTTGACGACGCTGCTGGCGCCGCCGTCGTTGTACGTGGTGATGCTTTCGGGCAGCCCGTCGGGGGTGTAGTCCCAGGCCTGGTTGCCGTTGTTGTCCGGGAACTCCAGGGTGCTGATGCGGTTGCGGGAATCAAAGGTGCGCAAGACCTTGCGGGCCAGGATGGGGGGGGGTTACTGCAGGCGGGCCGTCTTGGTCAATGAATGCCTCTGATGTTCATAGCGGCCTACCATTCCTTCAAGTCATCACCGCCGTCCTGTGTTCTCTTTAGAACAAACATTGCCCGAGCAAACCCAGCCATTCTGTGTCGAATCGAAAGGAGTAGCTTCCCCTGCTTCAAGGCCACGGCGGCCAAGCCATTGTGGCCATGTACGTTGCCAGCCTGTGCCGCCCTTTGGAAGAGCGCTGCCGCCTTCTCCAGGTCCCTAGGAGTACCTACTCCTTTCATGTAGAGCCTTCCCAAGGCCAACCAAGCTTGGGGAGAGTTTGCCCCGTTAGCCGCAAGCGAGAACACTTCGAATGCCAACTTCGGGTCTCTTAAGTCCTTGGGTCCGTTAGTTGAAATGCGGCCAATACCCATCAAACCTTGCAAGGAACCGACGGAATCAACGCTCCGACGATAACATTCCAAAGCCTTCCTCTCGTCCGGCTTAACATTTCCACGACCATATTCATATAGCACACCGAGAACTGCGTCCGCGTGCCCATCACCTTCTTTCGAAAGACGCTGAAGTTTCCGGATGGCGAGATCTACGCTGTTCGCCTTGAGCATAGATATCGCATTCTGATATTTGTTGTCCGCATCATTGGTCATGGAGACACCGATCGCCTATTGGCCCGATCGAGTACCTCTCGTCTAACCGCTTCAACAACTTCTTCTCTTTGTCTGGTTCTATTAAGGATGTCTTCTACAATAGCTCCACCCTTTCCATCGCATATAGCTGCGCCCAGTCCGGCGGCCAAGCATATCCTCCGCGCCTCTCCTGGGGCATATCGCGCACCAACCAAAATTCCTTCGCCGACTGCGGGAGTCGTGCTAGCGGCTAGTGCGATTGCGTCTGGTGAAGCCGCGAATATCAATGCGGGAAGCGTAATAGTACGAGTAAGTTCACCAGCTCTGATCGCTTGGTCTTGAGACATGTCTTTACGCAATGCCATAAAGGTCGTGAGTTGGAAGAAGCTTGCTTTTGCCTCATTAAACCGAGGTGCTACTACAATGACAGGCTCTGACATTTCAGGATCGTCATCCGATTCTTGCGGGTGAATATCGCAGTCAGCGCAATCGACGGGGCCGGGAGAGATAACGGTTTTTCTTCTCTCATTCGCCTGCCTTCCATCTATGTCGACGAATCTATATGGATTTCCGTTTGCATATCGATATCTATGGAACTGGCCAACGACATCAACGCGAGCAGTCACCACGTCTACTGACAGGAAGCGTCCAATGCTCGGATCGTAATAGCGCTGCTGCATATACACGAGCCCGGTCGCGGCATCGGTGATATGCCCGGTATATCCCGGGCCATCCTGCATCGGCCGGTTGGCCAGGAACCCATAGGGCTCGTACTCGCTGCGTTGCAGCACGGTCTTTGCGCTGTTGGTGGTGGCCACCGGGCTGCCCAGGGCATCGGTGTGCTGGTAGGTCACCGTTTCGGTGCTGCTGCCGATCGGGCGGCTGCGCTCGGCGACCAGGCTGCCGCCCAAGTAAATGTATTGACGGCGCTTGCTGGATCGCTCGTCGCGCTGGAACAGGATCTGGCCGGACTGGCTGTAGAGGCTGTAGGCCAGCCCTGCGCTGCTG
>NZ_JARUVM010000168.1 GCF_029763755.1 Luteimonas sp. 8-5 | reverse complement strand
GCACCCGCGAGCTGGCCGGTGCCAACCGCGAGTTGCGCGCGCAGATCGGCGAGCGCGTGCGCGCCGAGCAGCGCCTCACCCACCAGGCGCGGCACGATGCGCTCACTGGCCTGCCCAATCGCCCGCACCTGCTGGAGCGGCTGGACGCGGCCATCGACCGTGCGCGCAGCGGCAAGCTCGGCGGTTTCGCGGTGCTGTTCCTGGACCTGGACCGCTTCAAGCTGATCAACGATTCCATCGGCCATGCCGCCGGCGACGAAATGCTGGTCGAGATCGGACGCCGCATTGCCGGCGTGCTCGGCGAGGGCAGCATGGTCGCGCGTTTCGGCGGCGACGAGTTCACCATCCTGGCAGAGGGCATCTGCGACACCGAGGCCAGCATGGCCATGGCCGGGCGCATCCTCGATGCGCTGGGCAAGCCGCTGTGGCTGGGTGGGCGCGAACTGTTCCCCTCGGCCAGCATCGGCATCGCCCAGTGGCAGCCGCGCTACCGCCTGGGCGAGGAACTGCTGCGCGACGCGGACGCGGCGATGTACCGCGCGAAGGCCGAGGGCCGCGACCGCAGTGCGCTGTTCGACGAGGACATGCGCGCCCACGCCATCCGCCTGCTCGACCTGGAAGCCGACCTGCGCCGCGCGATCATGGGCGACGCCTTCGCGCCGCACTTCCAGCCGATCGTGCGCCTGTCCGACGGCGTGGTCGTCGGCCACGAGGCGCTGCTGCGCTGGAACCACGAGATCCACGGGCCGCTGCCGCCGGGCGAGTTCATCGGCGTGGGCGAGGACAGCGGCCTGATCGAGCAGGTCGACTGGCTGGTCTACGAACGGGTGATCGCCTGGTTGCGCGAGCACGGCGATACCTACGTGTCGATCAACGTCTCGCCGCGGCACTTCCGCTCCGACGATTTCGCCGAGCGCCTGCTGCGCATGCTCGACGCCGCCGGCACCGACCCGCGCCGACTGCGCATCGAGATCACCGAGGTCGCGCTGCTCGACGACGCGCCGCGCGCCTTGCGCATGCTCAACACCCTGCGCGCCCGCGGCGTGCAGGCGTTGCTGGACGATTTCGGCACCGGCTTCTCGGCGCTGTCCTACCTGCACCGTTTCCCGATCCAGTCGCTGAAGATCGACCGCAGCTTCGTCGCCGGCCTCGACGGCGATACGCAGGCCGAAAGCCTGGCCCTGGTGCGCGCGATCCTGGCCCTGGCCGGCACCCTGGGCATCGACACCATCGGCGAGGGCATCGAGACCCCCGCCCAGCGCGACATCCTGCGCGAGCTCGGCTGCCAGTTCGGCCAGGGCTTCCTCTACGGCAAGCCCGCCCCGCTCTGATGCAGCAGGCGTTCCCGAAACGGTTCGTCTACCCGTTCTTCCTCGTGCACATGCTGATGTTCGGTGCGGCCGGCTTCGTGCTGGCCTATGGCGCCGACGGCGACGTGGGCTTCCTGTACATGCACGGCGGCATGGCCATCGTCATCTACACCGTGTTCTACCTGGTGATCTTCGGCGTCGACGCGGTGCGCTGGATGTTCATCAACGCCGCGCTGGGCCTGGTCGGCATCTACAGCCAGATCGGGTGGATCCTGGGCTTCTTCTTCGGCCGCAATGCCGGCGAGTTCCCGTGGTACGTGCACGCGGTGCCGGTGCTGTACTACGTGCTCTACACCTTCCTGCTGCGCCAGCTCGTCCTCGACCTCACCCGTTCCCGCGACAACCCCGCCCGCCGCCGCTGGGTCGAAGCCGCCTACATCCTCCTCTCCCTGCTGCTGTACGGCGCGACGCTGATCCTCCGCTGACCGCAGGAGCGCGCCTCGCGCGCGAAGGTATCTTGTGTGCTTACGCTGGAAAGGCGGTCCGCTTTGGCGAATGTCCCCCGGCCGGGCCTGCGGCCCGGCCTCCTCCTTGATTTCGCCAAAGCGCACCACCTTTCCCGCGACGCCCCGCACGTGAGCGGGCGGTTCACGTTTTGCTTCGCGCGCGAGGCGCTCCTACGTCACTGTGACGCGGATCTGGCCATCGCTGACGCGCGCGTCCAGGGGGTCGCCGGACGCCACGTCACCGACGCTGCGCACCACCCGCCCATCCGGATGCTGCAGGATCGAATATCCGCGGGCCACCGTCGCCAACGGACTGATGGCCGACAGCGAACGCGCCAGCCCCTGCAGGCGCGATTGCCGCTGCTCGAGCCGCCGCTGCATCGCAGAGCGCAGGCGCCGCACCGCATCGCCTTGCCGCCGCGCCAGCAGCTCCAGCCGCGCACGCG
>NZ_JARUVM010000167.1 GCF_029763755.1 Luteimonas sp. 8-5 | reverse complement strand
CGGCGCCGGCCACGGCCACGCCGGCCAATGCAGACATGTTCCGCGCCGCGCCCGCGGCGCGCGTCCAGCACCAGCAGTTGCGCGACATGCTCCACGCCTGGCGCGAGGGCATGCTCGCCGGCACGTCCGGTGGCCGCGTCTCCGGCGAACATGCACCCGACCGCAGGCTGGGCGAACGCCGCGAACTGCGTCCCCAGGAAGTGCGCAGCGTCGCTTCGCTGCTGCAGGGCGAAGGCGTGCGTACGTTCGAGGCAGCCCTGGCGGGCAAGGGACACCTGCATGAAGCGATCCGCGAGGAGATGCTCGAGGGCGCGCGCCGCCTGGGCCTCGACCCGGATCGCACCTGCCTGGATCCGCAGCACGAGGACGCGATCGACCTGACCGGGCTGCTGTTCGAGTCCATGCTTCGCGGCAATGCCATGGTCCAGCAGGCGCGCCGCCTGTTCGCGCGCCTGGTGATGTCCTACGTCAAGGTGGCGCTGGCCGACGACAGCCTCTTCATGCGCGGGGACCATCCGGCCCGACGCCTGCTCGACGGCCTGGCCATCACCTGCGAGGGCAACGAGGGCACTTCGCCGCAGGAGCGGGAGATGCTCGAGCACGCGGGTGGCATCGTCGAACGCGTGGTCTCGGAATACAACGAGGACCTGGCGATCTTCGAGCTTGCCGCCGAGGAACTCGATTCGCTGCTGGAGCAGCAGCGTCGCCGCGCCGACCTGGCCGAGCGCCGCGCAGCGGAAACCATGCACGGTCGCGAACGCCTGCAGCACGCGCGCGCCGAAGCGGCCCGGGAGTTGTCCGCACGGATCGCCGGGCGCACCCTGACCCCGAC
>NZ_JARUVM010000166.1 GCF_029763755.1 Luteimonas sp. 8-5 | reverse complement strand
CGAACGCCTGCAGCACGCGCGCGCCGAAGCGGCCCGGGAGTTGTCCGCACGGATCGCCGGGCGCACCCTGACCCCGACCGTCGCCCATTTCCTGGACCGCCATTGGCAGCACCACCTGGTCCAGGTGCTGTTGCGCGACGGACCCGATTCCGAACGCCGTCCGCGGGTGCTGGCCCTGGCCGACGAACTCGTCGCCCTGGACGAAGCCGCCGCGCGCCGCGAAGGCAGCGCCGTGGCGACACGGGTACTGGCCCTGCACGCCGGCCTGGTCGAAGCGCTGTCCAGCTCCGGCCTCGACGAGCAGGTCGCCAGCGAATGGATGGCTGGCCTGGCCCGTACCCTTGCGTTCCCGGATTCCCCGCGCGAAACGCGCTCGGAGGTCCCGGTGCCCGAGACCGTCGAGGAAGAAACCGGCACCGCGATCCTGCACGTGGCCGGCGGTACCGACACGCTCGATTTCGATCCCGCCGTGGCCGAGCGCATGCGCTCGTTGCACCCTGGCGACTGGATGCGGCTGACCGACGAGAAGGGACACGAGGCCCCGGTCAAGGTGGCCTGGATCAGCCCGCTCTCCGGCCGCCTGCTGCTGGTCAACCGCCGCGGCGTGCGCCAGTTGGTGGCGTCGCCGGAGCAACTGGCCAGCCTGGTGCGCAGCGGCCACCTGTTCGCTGAAGCCGACGAAAAGCCCTTCGACGAGGCCATGCGCCTGGTCCGGCAGGAGCTCGGCCGCTCGGCCGCCCGCGTCGCCTGACGCAGGCGGCGCCGGCATTCGGCTACGATGCCGGGAACGATCCCGGCGGAGCGACGCATGGCGGTGACGATAGGGGTGGCCCGTGAATCCGTGCCCGGCGAGCGGCGCGTGGCGCTGACGCCGGAGACCTGCCGCAAGCTCGTGGCGGCCGGCGCCACCGTCCTGGTGGAGCGCGGCCTGGGCGAATTCGCGCATTTCCCGGACGCGGCCTACGCCGAGGCCGGCGCGCAGTTGGTCGCCGACGCCGCCGCCGCGACCAGCGGCGCCGACGTGGTGCTGTGCGTGCAACCGCCACCGGTGGCCGCGATAGAAGGGCTGCGCGACGGCACCGTGGTGATCGGCATGCTGCATCCGCAAGCCGACCCCGCGCGCGCCGCTGCGCTGCAGGCGCGCGGCATCATCGCGTTCCCGCTGGAGCGGTTGCCCCGCACCACGCGTGCGCAGGCGATGGACGTGCTCAGTTCCCAGGCCGGCATGGCCGGCTACAAGGCAACGCTGATCGCCGCGCAGCTGGCGCCACGCTTCTTCCCGATGCTGACTACCGCCGCCGGCACCATCCGTCCTTCCAGGGTGCTGGTGGTGGGCGCCGGCGTGGCCGGGTTGCAGGCCATCGCCACCGCCAAGCGCCTCGGTGCGCAGGTCGAGGGCTTCGACGTGCGCCCCGAGACGCGCGAACAGATCGAATCGCTGGGGGGCCGCTTCCTCGACCTCGGCGTGAGCGCGGCGGGCGAGGGCGGTTACGCGCGCGCCCTGACCGACGAGGAGCGCGCCGAACAGCAGCGCCGCCTCGCCGAACACGTGCGCAACATCGACGCGATCATCTGTACCGCCGCCGTGCCCGGGCGCCCCGCGCCGAAGATCATCAGCGCGGCGATGGTCGAAGGCATGAAGCCCGGCAGCGTGGTGGTCGACCTGGCCGCCGAAACCGGCGGCAATTGCGAACTGACGCGTCCGGGCGAAACCATCGACCACGGCGGCGTGGCCATCGCCGGTCCACTGGACCTCGCCAGCAGCGGTGCCCTGCACGCCAGCGAGATGTACGCGCGCAACCTTTACAACTTCGTTTCGCTGCTGCTCAAGGACGGCCAGCTCGCCTTCGACTGGGACGACGAGCTGCTGGCGAAGACGCGCCTTACCGCGGCGGCGTAGCCGGATTCGCCTCGACCCACGCCCGGCGCTGCTCCGGGGTCATCGCGTGCCAGCGCTTGCGCAGTTCCTTGCGCTGCTCCGGCGTCATCGCCTTCATGGCCTGGAACAGCGCCTTCATTTCCGCACGGCGCTCCGGGCTCATGTGCTCCCAGTGGCGCATCCCCCGGCGCGCGTGCTTGCGCTGTTCCGGCGTCATCTCGTGCCAGCGCTCGGCGTGGTGGTACATGCGGGCCCGCTCGGCGGGGTTGGCGTTCCAGCGCTCGCGCAACGGCGCGACCAGCAGGTCGCGCTGTTCGGCCGAAAGCTGTTCCCAGGCGGGCAGCGGCGCGTCCTTGCCGTCCTGCCCGGCCTGGTTGCCCGCCAGCAGGCCGCTGCTGGCGAGCAGCAGGCAGGTGGCGAGGAAGATGCGTGTCTTGTCCATGTCCTTACTCCACGGAAGCCAGGGCCACGGCGTCGGCGGACGCCAGCCACAGGTAGAAGTCTGGGTCCTGCTCGAGCGTGGCCAGCGGTTCGCTGGCGCCGGGAGCCGGCAGCGCCGCGAGGTCCGGGCCGGCAGTCGCCGGTTCGTCGATCCCGTTCCAGGTGACGCCGAAGCCGACCACCAGCGCCAGCGCGGCCGCGGTCGCCAGGCCCCAGCGGTGCGCATGCCGCGG
>NZ_JARUVM010000165.1 GCF_029763755.1 Luteimonas sp. 8-5 | reverse complement strand
GATGGCGCGGCGTGGTCGCCGGTCATGCCCACGCCCGTGCCCGCGCCGCGCCTGCTCGCGCATTCGGCCGAAATGGCGGCGCGGCTCGGCTTCAGCGACGCCGACATTGCCTCGCCCGGGTTCGCACGGGTGTTCGGCGGCAATGCGCTGATGCCGGGCATGCAGCCGTTCGCCGCCAACTATGGCGGCCACCAGTTCGGGCACTGGGCAGGACAGCTCGGCGACGGACGCGCGATCAGCCTGGGCGAAGTCGTCGACCGGGAGGGCGCCCGCTGGGAACTGCAGCTCAAGGGCGCCGGGCCTACGCCGTATTCGCGCCGCGCGGACGGGCGCGCGGTGCTGCGTTCCTCGATCCGGGAATTCCTGTGCAGCGAGGCGATGCACCACCTGGGCATCCCGACCACGCGGGCGCTGAGCCTGGTCGGGACCGGCGAAGCCGTGGTCCGCGACATGTTCTACGACGGCCACCCGCGCGAGGAGCCCGGGGCCGTCGTATGCCGGGTGGCGCCGTCGTTCCTCCGCTTCGGCAGCTTCGAGCTGCCGTATGCGCGCGGGGACGTGCCGTTGTTGCGCCGGCTGGCGGACTTCTGCATCCGCCGCGACTTCCCGCACCTGGGCGGCGAGGGCGAGGCGTTGTACGCCGCATGGTTCGCTGAAGTGTGCGCACGCACCGCCGTCGTGGTCGCGCACTGGATGCGGGTCGGTTTCGTGCACGGCGTGATGAACACCGACAACATGTCCATCCTCGGGCTCACCATCGACTACGGCCCCTACGGCTGGATCGACGACTACGACCCCGACTGGACACCCAACACCACCGACGCGCAGGGGCGCCGCTATCGCTTCGGATGGCAGCCCAGGATCGCGCATTGGAACCTGGTGCGCCTGGCGCAGGCGCTGTCGCCGCTGTTCGCCGACACCGCCGCGCTGCAGGCCGGGCTCGATCGCTACGAGGCGACCTTCCTGGCCGCCGAGCGCGGCAACATCGCCGCCAAGCTCGGCCTGGCCGATTGCCGCGACGAAGACGTCGACCTGATGCGCGACCTGCAGGCGCTGCTGCATTCGGCCGAGGCCGACATGACCCTGTTCTTCCGCGGCCTGGCCGACGTGGATCCCGATGCCCCGGATGCGCCACCGCTGGCGGGGGCGTTCTACGACGATGCGAAACGCGCGGCGACCGAACCCGCATTGATGGCGTGGCTCGCGCGGCATGGCGCCAGGGTGATTGCCGACGGCAGCGACGCCGGCGCGAGGCGCGCAGCCATGCAGGCTGCAAATCCGAAATTCGTGTTGCGCAACTATCTCGCGCAGCAGGCGATCGATCGCGCCGAGGCCGGGGACATGGGGGGCGTCGAGGAACTGCTCGAAGTCATGCGACGCCCCTACGACGAGCAACCGGGCAAGGAGGCGTTCGCGGCGCGGCGGCCCGACTGGGCGCGCGACCGCGCAGGCTGTTCGATGCTGTCCTGCAGTTCCTGAACGCTGCCGCGGCGATAAACGCTGCATTCACCGGGTTGCCGCGAAGGTGGACGCCTCCCCTAAGGAGATCGGCCATGTACCGACCCCGGCTGCTCGTTCCGTCCTTGCTGGCGGCTTGCCTCGCGCTTTCCGGGTGCGCAACAAGCCCTGGCAACGGCTATGGCAACAACGATCCGTATTACCCCGGCGGTGCGGGTGGCTATGGCGACCGCCGGGGCAGCGAACGCTTCATCGCCACCGTGGAAGGCGTGGATCCGCGCTCCGGGCGGCTGCTGCTCGTGGCCGGCGATCCCCGCGGCTACCAGCGATCCCGGGTCGAGGTGTACTTCGACAACAACACGGCGCTGTACTACCAGGGCCAGCGCTATCCGGTCACGGGGCTGGAGCGCGGGGACGAGGTCGAAGTGGAGGCGGTACGATCGGGCGGCCGCCTGTGGGCCACCCGGATCCAGGTCGTGCGCAACGTGCGCGACTACGGTGGCGGCTACCGCTACTGAACCGGCACCGATGAACAAGAGAAAGCCGGCTCTTTGCCGGCTTTCTTTTCCTTCTTGGCGGCGCGCTTTTCCTTCAGCGTCTTCTCCGGCTTCTTCTTTTCCTGCTTCTTCTGGTCCATGCCCTTGCTCACGGCGACATTCCTCGGGTGCTGAAGCGGTTGACGGTGGTGACGCGCAGCGATTATGCGCCGGGCGCGCCGGCATTCAAGCCCCGCACCCTACAATTGGCGCATGCCTTTGCTCACCCTCCAGGGCGTCGACTACGGTGTCGGTGGCCCCCTCCTGCTGGAAAACGTCGATCTCGCCCTGGACCCGGGCGAGCGCGTCGCCCTGATCGGCCGCAACGGCGCCGGCAAGTCGACCCTGCTCAAGCTGCTCGCCGGTGAACTGCATCCCGACGACGGCGAGGTCCGCCTGCAGGGCGGGGTGCGGGTGGCGCGGCTGGAGCAGGAAGTGCCGGCGGGACTGGAGGGCAGCGTGGCCGAAGTGGTCGGCGCCGGCCTGGACGGCCACGAGGCCTGGCGCGTCGGTGAAACCCTGGGGCGGCTGTCGCTGGACGGCGCCGCGATGTTCGCCGGGCTGTCGGGCGGGCTCAAGCGCCGGGTGCTGCTGGCGCGCGCCCTGGTGTCGCAACCGGACGTGCTGCTGCTGGACGAGCCCACCAACCACCTCGACATCGAGGCGATCGAGTGGCTGGAAGGCTTCCTCAAGGCCTGGAAAGGCGCGCTGGTGTTCGTCACCCACGACCGCCGCTTCCTGCGCGCCCTGGCCACGCGCATCGTCGAGATCGACCGCGGCCAGGTGAGCAGTTGGCCGGGCGACTGGGCCAACTACGAGCGGCGTCGCGAGGAGCGGCTGAATGCGCAGGAACAGGAAAGCGCGCGCTTCGACAAGCTGCTGGCGCAGGAGGAAGCCTGGATCCGCCAGGGCATCAAGGCGCGCAGGACCCGCGACGAAGGCCGCGTGCGGCGCCTGGAAGCGATGCGCCGCGAGCGTAGCCAGCGCCGCGAGCTCGCCGGCAACGTGCGCATGGAAGTCGCGCAAGGCGCGGCGTCGGGCAAGAAGGTGATCGAGGCGCGCGATGTCTCGTTCGCCTATCCGGGCGGGCGCGACCCCGTCATCCGGAATTTCTCCACCACCATCCTGCGCGGCGACCGCATCGGCCTGGTCGGTGCCAACGGCAGCGGCAAGACCACGCTGCTCAAGCTGCTGCTGAGCGAACTGGTGCCGACCGCCGGCGAGGTGCGCCAGGGCAGCAACCTGCAGGTCGCCTATTTCGACCAGTACCGCGCGACGCTGCGCGAGGACTGGAACGCGATCGAGAACGTCGCCGAAGGCCGCGAGTCGGTGACCATCAACGGCCGCCAGAAACACGTCGTCGGTTATCTCCAGGACTTCCTGTTCACCGCCGAGCGTGCGCGGGCGCCGATCACGCGCCTGTCCGGCGGCGAGCGCAACCGCCTGCTGCTGGCGCGGCTGTTCGCGCAGCCGTCGAACCTGCTGGTGATGGACGAGCCGACCAACGACCTCGACGTTGAAACCCTGGAACTGCTGGAGGAACTGCTGGCCGAATATCCGGGCACGCTGCTGCTGGTCAGCCACGATCGCGACTTCCTCGACAACGTCGTGACCTCGACCCTGGCGATGGAAGGCGACGGTGTCGTCGGCGAGTACATCGGCGGCTACAGCGACTGGTTGCGCCAGCGCCCGGCGCCAGCCGCCCCGGCCGTCGAGGCGCGGACCGCGCGCGACGTGCAGG
>NZ_JARUVM010000164.1 GCF_029763755.1 Luteimonas sp. 8-5 | reverse complement strand
CAGTCTGGCTCAACGAAGCCGTGTGGCGACGCGGGAGGAGTCCATTCGATCATTCAAGCCGAAATTGCACCGCTACTCCGTCAACATGGAAAGCTTTTTCTGCCATGTGGCCAGCTACGCGCTGCAATTCGGCTTAACTTGAGCGTTAGGCCTCGCAGACAGGTTACTGAGCCCATGAAGATCGTGTCTGTTTCCCCAATCTTTTCGGTAAACGACCTTGCAGCGTCGATTGACTTCTATCGCCATGCGCTCGGATTCGACTTGGCATGGTCGCGAGGTCAGCCACCCGACATTGCCGCCGTTTGCAGAGACAGTGTTGAGATCATGCTCACGCAACGTGCGGGAGCCAAACCTGCGGGCGCGGCACACGTCTACCTCAGCGTAACTGGCATAGACGACTACTATGCGGCCCTTGAGGGTGCGGGCGTCACGATTGTGGTTCCCATCGAGGACCGCCCATACGGGATGCGTGATTTCCGTATTGCAGACCCAAGCGGGAACGAGATAAGCATTGGACAGCATATGGCAAGTGCTGGTGAAGCCTGACAATGCGTTCAAGCCGAACCGCCTCGTTACGTGGCCCAGGCGGCGGGTGGCTTGCCACCTGGCCCACTCCACCGCGCGGCCAATTCTGTTTAATTAAGGGATCGGGGTCAGATGGGAGCCCATATCGAGAACTCATCTTCGCCGTGAGAAACTGCGTGGATACCATTAGTTTCGACGATTTCATGAAGGTTGAGCTGCGCGTTGGGCGGATCGTGAGCGCGTCTGTCTTCGCGGAGGCGAGAAAGCCCGCCTATGTCTTGCACGTGGACTTCGGCGAGAAGCTCGGCGTCAAGAAGTCCAGTGCGCAGATCACGGCGCTCTATCGGCCGGAGGAGCTTGTCGGCAAGCTGGTGGTAGCTGTCGTCAACTTCCCCAGGAAGCAGATTGGCCCTTTGATGTCCGAGTGCCTGGTAACCGGATTCCATAATGAGCACGGAGAGGTCGCGCTCTGCGTGCCCGATCAGGCGGTTCCGCTTGGGACCAGGCTGCTGTAGTGGCGGCCAAGGTGCCAGGCGGCGGGAGAAGCAATGGTGGCAACCGAAGATTCAACAAGGCCCAACCTGCCATCGGCCGAAGAGTATTCCGCTGAGATGGCCCGGTACGATCACCTCGAGGCAGTGGACCTCGAAGCATTGCAGCTGGCCGTTACTGAGCCTTACAAGAACCAGGTTCTTTTCAACGTCAATAGTGAGTGCATGCGTCTTGCCGTATTCGAAGGCGAGTATCGCTGGCACTTCCATCCGCGAAGCGATGAGCTGTTCGTGGTGTTGGCCGGCGAACTGCATATCGAGTTCGAGGATCGCGCAGGAGTTGCCCTTACCCCGCTGCAGTGCCTGGTCGTGCCGGCAGGCACCGTGCACCGCACGCGCGCAGTAGGCAGGACGGTAAACATCACGTTTGAACAGCAAGGAGCGGAAACGGTGTTTGTCGAGCCTAAAGAACCAAGGAGTTCGCGCAGTGACTGATCATGAGTTTCAACTAGCGAGGTGTCAGTTACGCGCTGCAACTCGCCTCCAACTTGAGCACTAGGCCGCCAGGAGTATCAGTCTCGCCATGCGGCAGGGAATTGCTCACATCGCTCTCCTCGTGCGTGACTACGACGAGGCGATTGCCTTCTACGTGGGAATTCTGGGCTTTCGACTCGTAGAGGACAGTCCGCGCCCGGAGGAGGACAAGCGCTGGGTCGTTGTGGCGCCGCACGGAACCCACGGATCCTCGCTCCTTCTCGCCAGAGCCACTACACCTGAGCAATCCAGGTTCATCGGCAACCAAGCCGGCGGCCGCGTCTTTCTATTCCTGCAAACGGATGACTTCTGGCGAGACTACAATCGCTTTGTCGCTTCTGGCGTTGAGTTCATTCGCGCGCCAAGCGAAGAGTCATATGGCACGGTGGCTGTTTTTCGGGATATCTATGGCAATCGCTGGGATCTCTTGCAGTACAATGGGACTTGTGGATCTTAAACTGGCAGCTTCGCAGTCCGAGGCTTGGAAATCGTCCGTTCTTGCCACGATCGGAGGTGCCAACGTCAAGGTAATGCGTATGGACGGGTCGCCGTATCCCGACGAGTCGCACGAATATCCAGAAGGGCTGTTGGTTGTTGACGGCCACCTCAATCTCACGATTGGCCCGGACACGATTACCATTCGTGCTGGAGAAATATTCATAGTGCCAATCGGGGTTGCACACGCCGTGGCGCCTGGCAGTACAGGCACGCTAGTTATCTTTGACGCTGAGGCCCGGTCCTGATTGCAGCTTTCGAATACCTCTTCCAAAGTCGCGCAGGGAAACCCATGCCAAGCAGACGTCAATTCATCGGCATCATGGCGGCCGGAGCCACGCTCCTCGCCACACCCGCCGGCGCCATGCAAACCGGAGCAACCCACATGTACGGACTCATCGGCAGGATCAAGGCTGTGCCGGGCCAGCGCGAGGCCTTGTCCACCATCCTCATGGAGGGCGCCTCCAGCATGCCTGGCTGTCTCAGCTACGTTGTGGCGCTCGACCCCGCGGATCCGGACGCCCTTTGGGTAACGGAGGTCTGGGATAGCGAGGCCAGCCACAAGGCTTCGCTGGCGTTGCCCGTGGTCAAGGACGCAATCACCCGGGGAAAGCCGCTGATTGCCGCATTCGACCAGTACATCCAGACCGTTCCGGTCGGCGGCCATGGCCTGCGTGCCACCATCTGAAACCGGCCGTGTTCCCGTCCGTTCCCGGCGAGGCCCCGGGGGTCCCTGACGCTACTGGTACCGATGGGCGGTTTCCTGTGGCAGAGTGGGGCCACTTTGGGCCGGAGTGGCCCGAACGGAGGGTAACCATGCACGCCAAGTCCCTGCTGTTCGCGGCCGCTGCCGCGGCGCTCACCCTGACTGCCTGCGCCAGCACCGGCGACTCGATGGCCAGGGAATCGAATACCGAGGAAGTCGAGACGCTTCGCCAGCGGATGCAGACCGACATCCAGCGTGCGCAGGCGAAGGAATACTCCGAGTCCAGGCAATGGCATCAGCACCAGAAAGAGGTCGCCGCGCGTTCGGGGAACGCGACGCCGCAACGCTGAGGTCGGCGCCTTCTACCTGCTCCAACCGTCACGCATCACCAGGGGACCAACATGCGCCATCGTTACGCAGTGACCATCCTTGCCGCCCTGCTGCTGGGCGCATGCGCCACGCCGCAATGGCACAGGCCCGGCATGACGCCGGAGCAGTTCGCCCAGGACGACCAGGAATGCGACGCCATCGTGGCCCAGATGTTCCCGGCCAAGCCGACCGGGGGCTCGCCACTGGCGTACGAGACCGACTGCGCCACCTACGGGCACCAGAACAGCTGCGCGACCGGCCCCGGCGTGCTCATGGCCACCCCCAGCCGCCTGACGGCCAAGAACAAGGCCAAGCAGGAATGCCTGCAGGCCCGGGGTTACGTCCGCTAGGCCCCACGCTCGTGCGGCCATGAAAAAGGCCCCGCATTGCGGGGCCTTCAAATTTGCGATCGTTGCCCGCTCAGGCGGCAGGCTGTACGCCGGCGGCCTGGGCCCCCTTCGGTCCTTGCGTGACTTCGTAACTGACCCGCTGGCCTTCCTGCAAGGTGCGGAAGCCCTTGGATGCAATGGCCGAATAATGCACGAACACGTCGGCGCTGCCGTCCTCGGGGGCGATGAAGCCGAACCCCTTGGCGTCGTTGAACCACTTCACGGTGCCGTACTGCATAGCGATGCTGACCTCGTCCTGGATGGTATGCGTGCGCCGGGTCGCTCCCCGGGCGCACCGCCCGAGTATGCAAAAGGCCCGCCCCGCCTTGCAATCACCCGGCCAGCAATGCGTCCAGCAGGCGCGAGACGCCGGCAGTGGCTGCGGCCACGTTGGCCAGCACGTCGTCCAGGGTGATGACCTCGTCCGGATCCGGGCCCGCACCGGCGGCCCAGTTGGCGACGATGGCCAGGCAGGCGTATTCCAGGCCGAGTTCGCGCGCGAGACCCGCTTCCGGCATGCCGGTCATGCCGACCAGGTCGCAGCCGTCGCGGCGCATGCGCGCGATCTCGGCCCGGGTCTCCAGTCGCGGGCCCTGGGTGGCGCCGTAGCAGCCACCGTCGACCACGGGCACGCCGGCGCGGCCGGCGGCGGCCAGCACCTCGCG
>NZ_JARUVM010000163.1 GCF_029763755.1 Luteimonas sp. 8-5 | reverse complement strand
TGTTAGGCGCGCATCCTGACGTAAAAGTAGGTAAGAAGCGCGACACCCGCTACACGGGTGGCAATCGAAATGCTACGCACTTTAGAAAAAGTGGGCCAACGTCGGTTCCCAACCAAGTCGACAATCCCAGTGAGTAGGTAGAAACCGAAAGCGCCACAAGCAAGAACCACGGCGAATCCTGGTATGAGGAAAGCTGCTATCCCACAACCCATCAGCAACCAGCAGTAGGCGTATATCAGGTACTTAAAGACGTCCCCCGCCAAGGGGTTTCTGTTGCCATAGACGAGCCACTCTTGGACTTCTTCGTTTGCTGCGATAGCAAAACTGAAAAGGCCAACGATTGAGTGCAAGACTGCGGTGGTCTTGAATCCGAATCCGAAGAAGTCCATGCGGGCCTAACGCACAAGTTAAGCCGAATTGCAGCGCGTAGCCGGGCACATGGCAGGCTCTTTCTGCCATGTGGCTGGCGTAGCGATGCAATTTCGGCTTGAACGCAATGTTAGGCTCATGACAGCCTGTCTAGTGCCTTCTTGATCATTGCTTTGAAGTCAGCAAATCCAGCTTCTGTGCGAGCCGCAATCTCATCTGCATCTGACGTTAGCTCCAGTTCCTTTCTGACTTGTACCATCAGTGGAATCTGGGCATCAACAATTGGTTTCGTTTCAGGAAGCATCTCCATCGCATATTGTCTCTGAAGCACTAACTTTCGCTCGAGACAGTCCATCATCGCCTTGCCATGGGTTGTGACCTGCTCTCTGTAAAAGTCGATTCCTTCCGATAGGCGGCCTAGCAACTGGTGGTCTGGCTGTGGCGAATCATTTGCTGCCTTTGCTTTGGCAATAAGTTGATCGAACTCACGTTGTGCAAACGTTCTCATTGATTCGTGCATCTCGGCTTCGATCTTTAGATCGAATATCGGCTGAGCCTTTCCGATCATTTCGAAAAACACCGCCGTAAGACGCTTGCCCATCTCCGCGCATAGACTTGCCGTGTGAGTTTCGGCGATCAATTGGATCTGAGCAGCAACCGAATTGAATGAAAGCAAAGGCGCGGTCAAATTGTCCGTTCGTGGGTCAAGCTGCGGGATATTCCCAAGATGCGCCATTGCGGTACTAAGCTCCGCAGCTGCCTGCATGTACACGCTTCTTCGCATCTGGCTAATTCGCTCGCGTGACTTCTCCAGAGAATCGTGTTCCAGCTGCTGCCGAAGCCGCTTTGCATTGCTGAGGTTGGAAATTAGAACCCCGAGGAACGCAACAGCTGCGGTAATTGTTGCGGCAATGACCGCAGCCCAGAACAAAGGCGGTAACGTCTTTATGGCGAGTGCGATCGTGTTCGGGGTCATGAGCCTAACGCTTAAATTAAGCCGACCCGCCGCGGGTCGTGTCCAGAGGCGAGTTTAGCGCCGAATTGTCCGGAGCAGTCGCGTCCCGGGGCGGGTTCGGCTTGAATGATCTGTTAGGCGGCGAACGGCACAGATAGGCCGTACGATCCTCGTATTCGAGAGCCCTTTGCAACATGTCCGCGTCGCCATTGGCGCCAGACGAACACATATGAAAGCAGCCGCCACCAACGCCTTTGGCGCATCCACTGCGAATGCATGACAGGAGACAGGCGTCAGCCGCGTTGCAACGGCGAGAAAATTTTGCGAGGAAATCTCGCTCCTCGCGGTCAGGGAACGTAATGCCGTTGAGATGACAGTACTTCGCCCATGGCTTGCCTGAGCTACTTTGTGCAGGCGAAGTTGATTGAGGCGCAGCGACTGCAGTCGACAGGAACAGAAGGAACCAAGCTAGTAGGATTCTTGACATAGCCGCCTAACGCTCAAGTTAAGCCGCATTGCAGCGCGTAGCTGGCCACATGGCAAGCTCTTCCTGCCATGTGGCTGGCGTAGCGATGTGATGTCGGCTTGAACGCACTGTTAGGCGCCTGCTAGCAGTGTCAGGGCTAAGTGCATTGAAACTACGAAGAGGCCCAGACTCAGAGACCCGAGAAGGCCAACAGAGAACCAGAACGCACCAGGATAATTGTCTCGATTGATAACCAAGGAGCCGTGAGATCCCCACGCGATCTGCTTTTCACGTAATGCGGCGACAGCCTTCATCATGGCCAGGCAGGCGAGGACTGTGATGATGGGAAGAGCCACGGCTGGAGGAATGTTCATTGCTAGCTCCCAGCGCCTATTAGGTGACCATTACGAAGAACGAGAAGCCGCTATCTGGCACCCGTGCTGAGTCTGGGGCAACCCCCACGATCTCGTCAAAGAAGACCTTGGCACTGTCTGATCTAAGTTCTGGAGGGATGTTGAAGACCTCCTCGCCGCGCAGCAATCCGAGAGCAAGCAGCTCTGCTTCATCTGAACTTGGCGCATCCACAAAGCGAGTGGCGTAAAAGCCGATCGGTGAGGCCTCTCCGAGCAAGGCGCCCGGAAAGTTCTCACCACGGATTGAGCAGCGGAAAAGTGGCATGGGCGCCTAACGCTCAGGTTAAGCCGAATTGCAGCGCGTAGCTGGCAACATGGCAAGCTCTTTCTGCCATGTTGACGGCGTAGCGATGCAATTTCGGCTTGAACGCAATGTTAGGGGCTCCCGAAAGCATAATCGGCCTCCGCGCAACTCAGGCTGATGACATCACCAGAAGAGTCAGTTCTCCCAATGATGGGGCCGGAATAGATCAGTTGGTAGTTCCCTGGGGGGTCAAAAACGTGCCAGTCGTCGGGGAGCTGAGGGTCGATTTTCTCAGGACCAAACGCAGAGCGCAGTTGGTCTAACGTCACTCCTTGCCGAAACTCCTTGCATTGCTCATATCGAGCCTGTGATTCGCCGCTGATATCTAGGCACGACGCAAGGGACAACACCGAAAGGATCGCTAGGAAGAGTTTCACTATCATGCGCCTAACGCTCAAGTTAAGCCGAATTGCAACGCGTAGCCGGGCACATGGCAAGCTTTTTCTGCCATGTGGCTGGCGTAGCGATGCAATTTCGGCTTGAACGCAATGTTAGGCATCAGCGCTCTCCCACAGACGCCCCGCCCGAACTGTCCGGCAGTGATAGCAGCCACTCGTTTCTGAATCTTGTTTGTACCAAGAATGGCTGCCTCCGGCCGTCTCGCAGTCACGGCCTTTACTGGCAATCCCAAGGTCAATCAAGAACCATGGAAGGTGACGGCGTATTGCGGTTCTCCAACGATACGGCGATTGTTTTGGAGTAGTGCTCATCTGAGGCCTAACGCTCAAGTTAAGCCGAATTGCAGCGCGTAGCTGGCCACATGGCAAGCTGTACCTGCCATGTGGACGGCGTAGCGATGCAATTTCGGCTTGAACGCATTGTTAGGCGTCATGCTCTTCAACTTGCTTGGTGCGGCGGTTGTAGCACAGTGCCTTCTTCTTGCCTGCAAGGATGAGATCTACATCCGCCTCAGTTAGCTTGTAAATGTGGTGTAGGTAGTCGCGAGTTGGAAGAGCATCTATGTACAGGTCGCCTCCATGCATTTGCTCCTCCGAGTGGTGCTGCCATTCGCGAAGCTCGTTGCATTTGACGCATATCACGAGCGACCACTCACTCCACGACGGATCGAGTGGGTTTACGCGCTGAGCAATGATTCTCTGATCTTCGATATCGCAGCGATGTCTGAACATGACGCCTAACGCCTAAGTTAAGCCGAATTGCAGCGCGTAGCCGGGCACATGGCAAGCTTTTTCTGCCATGTGGCTGGCGTAGCGATGCAATTTCGGCTTGAACGCAATGTTAGGCATCCGACGATTGACTTGGGCGACCCCGGCGCGAAATGCCGAGTGAAGTGCCTACCAGCAGCGCGCCTGCTAGAACCAGCCACTCCAAGACGATTAGAAGCGACGGGGCACTGCCAGCTAGGCGCGCCAGGAGCTGCCAAAGTACCGTTGCTGCAACCGCCTGAAGCACTAGTGCGGCCCAGGCATGTGCAAATGGCTTGGTTGATTGGTTTATGGCCAAATGCGTAAAGATGGCTCCGGACACAAGGAACGAGGCGGCGGAACTGGCAGCGAGCAAAGTAACGCCCGAGGTCGTGTCGACCGGCGACCATGCAGCTGACACGAAGCCGATGGAGACCTCCGTGACGAGCAGCGCTGCAGCGTACTTGGTGATCTTTCCCCAGTTCACGGCTTCACCCGACGATGCCTAACGCCTAAGTTAAGCCGAATTGCAGCGCGTAGCTGGCAACATGGCAAGCTCTTTCTGCCATGTT
>NZ_JARUVM010000162.1 GCF_029763755.1 Luteimonas sp. 8-5 | reverse complement strand
GGGCGGCAACGCCGTCGCCCGCGCCCCAGCGCGCTTCCTGCAATGCATCCACGGCAGCGCGCTGGCGCTCGTCGGCCAGTGCGTCGCGCACCGCGTCCAGGTCCGGTGCGGGTGGCAAGAGCGATGCACGCAAGGCCTCGGCGACGTCCCCCAGGTCGCCGGTGTCGAGCGCGCGGCGCAAGACGTCCTTGCCGTCGCGGCGACGCACGGGTGCGGCCACGGCTTGCTCGTGCGGACGCCGATGCAGGCCCCACATGAAGGTGATCAGCCACAACAGGGCGAAGGCCACGGTGGCGAAGGCCCAGGGACGCACCCTGCCCTGCACGCCGGGCACCCGCATCCAGCCATCGTCGCCGCGCGCCGCAGGCTCCCGGAGGGACGACGCGGCGGTAGGCGACGGTGCCGCGCCCTGGCCTGCCTCGACGCGCAACGAAAGCACCGGCGCCGTCGCCGTGCGCGCCACGCCCGCATCGGCATCCCACCACTGCAGCTGCGGTGCGGCCACGCGCAATTCGCCAGCACGCGAGGGCACCACTGCGAAGCGCCTGCGCACCGTGGTCCGCGGCCGGCCGCCTTCGAACGCCTCGTCGTGCTCGGGCGGATCCGGAAAGACCTGGGCACCGGCGATCGGTGGCAACTGCAACTCCGGCAGTTGCGCCGCGGTGGCGCCATCGGCGCTCGCCTCGAGTACCAGCGTGGCGGCCTCGCCCTCGGTTGCGGTGCCGGGCGCGACCCGCCAGCGCAGCGACAACGCGTGCAACGGCAGCCACGGCTGCGGCGCATTGGCCGGCACCGGGCGCACGCCTAGCACGCGCGGCGCGCCGTTGGCCTGCAGCGCACGCTGGCCGTCGCCGAACAGCCCTTCGAAGAAGCCGCCGGCGCCCTGGCCGCGGAAGCGCGCGCCCGGACTGGCCAGGGTGCCGCTGCGTTCCGGCACCAGCAGGAAACGACGTTCCACCACGGTGTAGCGCTTGCCGTCGATGTCGCGGGTGTAGCGGAGGTCTTCGCCCACGCGCTGCATGGTCGCGCCCTCGGGCGAGGGCTGGTCGAGCTGGCCGTTGACCAGCGGCACGGCGAAGTACAGGCGCACCACGTATCCCACGGCCTGTTGCACGTAAGGCGACGCGGCGTCGGCCTCGGATTCGATGAAGACATCGTCCCCGCTGCGTGCCGGCGTCGCGGTGGGCGCGGTGACCACGAGCTCGAGCGGTGCGGTGCGCTGTCCGGCGACGAGCAATCGCGGGATCTGCAGCGTGCCCTGCCCGCGCGGCTGCAGTTGCACGCCGAACAGCGTCCGCGCATGCGCCTGGCCGTTGACCGTTGCAAAGCTGCGGCGGCTGGTGTGTCCGCCAAGGCGGAAGTCGCCGAGCAACGGCGAATAGTCGGGGCCTTCCGTTGCAGTGCCCTCGACCTCGATGTTGAGCGTCGCGGTTTCGCCCAGGGCGATGCGGTCGCGGTCCAGCCACGCGCGTACGGACTGCGCGTTGGCCGGCGGCACGAACAGCGGCAACAGGGCCAGCAGCACCAGGATGGCGGCGAAGTGGAAGCGTCGCATCAGTCGCCTCCCTGCCTGCGGCGGTACTGCTCGAGCCGGAAGCGCTCGCGCAGCAGCCCACCCGGATCGTCGGGAATGCGGCGCAGCCACGCTTCGTTGGCCAATCTCCGTTCGCGCTCGGTGGTCGTCTCCGGCGCCTGTTGCTTCGCGCCGGCATCGCCCTCGCCGTCGTTCCCGGGCTGCTCCGGCTGCCCATCGGCAGGCTGCTGTTCCGGCTTGTCACCACCTGTGGTGGAAGCGTCGTCGTTCCTGCCCGCATCGCCGGCGCCGCCCTTGCCGCCGTCGTCGCGCTTGTCGTCCTCGCCCTTGTCGCTGTCGCCGCCACCCTGGGGCGGCTTGCGCTTCATCGCCGCCAGCACTGCCTCGCGGTTGGCCTCCGCATCCTCCATGCCGGGCTGCAGGCGCAGGGCCTCGTCGTAGGCGGCGATGGCCTGCGCGTACTTGCCCTGCCGCGCCAGCGCGTTGCCGTGGTTGTAGTGCGCATCCGCGCCGGGCAGGCCCTGCCATGCGGCCGCCGCTGCAGCGTAGTCCTTGCCGTTGTAAGCCTCCGCGCCTTCGCGCAGGCGCTGGTGCGCCTGCTGGTCGGGCCGCCTCCACCAGTCGCCATCGGCCGCAGCCGCGGGTTGCCACGGCAGGCACAGGCACAGCGCCAGCACCGCGAACACGCCCTGGCGGCGGAAGCCGAGCGCGACCAGCAGCAACAGCGGGAGCAGCAACCAGTAGCCCTGGTCGCGCCAGAGCGACCCGGCCTTGTCCTGGCTGGCGGCGGCCCCGGCAGGATCGACGCGCAGCACGCCGAGCGCTTGCAGGTCGCTGCCGTCGGCTGCCGCCGTGGCGTAGCGACCGCCGCCGGCGGTGGCGAGCGCGCGCAGCGGGTCGGCCTCGAGGCGTGCGTACTGCATACTGCCCGAGGCATCGCGCCACGGTCCGCCGGTCGCGGTGCCGAGGCCGAGCGCGGAAACACGATAGCCGTCGGCTGCCGCAGCGGCGGCCGCCGCGATCGCTTCCGCACCCGCATTGCCGCCAAGCACGAGGATGTCGCCGCTGTCGAAGCCGGCCTGGCGCAACAGGCGCACGCCGCGTTCGATCGCGGGCGCGGGGTTGCCGGGCGCGATCACGTCGCCGGGCATGATGGAGGGATGCAATGCATCGAGGAACAGCGCGACGTTGGCCGCGTCCTCGGTAAGCGGCGCGACCACGTAGGCGTCTTCCGCATAGACCAGCAGTCCGACCTGGCCATCGCCACGCTCGCGCAGCAACGTGTCCAGGCGCGCGCGCGCCTGGGCCAGGCGCGAAGGCGGCAGGTCCGCCACCTGGATCGAGCCGGACAGGTCCAGCGCCAGCACCAGCGGCGCGCGCGCCTGCCAAAGCGGCTGCGGCTCGCGTTGCCAGGACGGTCCGGCCAGGGCGACGATCGCCA
>NZ_JARUVM010000161.1 GCF_029763755.1 Luteimonas sp. 8-5 | reverse complement strand
GTCGCGCCACGCACTGGCTTGCAAGCCGCGCCTGCGCAGCAGCCAGGCCAGCGCCGGCAGCAGCGCCAGCGCCCACAACCAGTGCGGGCGCAACAGGTGCAGTTGCTGCAGGGCGTCGATCATCCCGGCGATCCTCGCCCGCGCCCCTGCGCAGGCAGCGCGAAGGCCAGCAACGCCAGCAACAGCGCCGCGGCCAGCGGCCACGGATAGCGTTCGATCCGCGGACGCACCGGGCGCGCGGCGCGATCGACCGGTTCGAGACGGTCGATCTCGGCGTAGATGCCGGCCAGCTCGCTGGCGTCGCGCGCCCGGAATGCCTTGCCGCCGGTCGTCTTGGCGATGTGGCGCAAGGTGGCCTCGTCGCTGTCGTTGCCGGCGCCGGGCCACTGCATCGGCATGCCGAACAGCGAGAAGCCACTGCTGTCGCCGCCGAAGGCGATGGCGTGGATGCGCACGTCGTTGTCGCGTGCGATCTCCGCCGCCTTCAGTGGATCCAGGCGGCCGGCAGTGTTCATGCCGTCGGTCAACAGCACAAGCACGCGTTGTCCGGATTCCTGCTGCGACAGGCGCTTGACGGCCAGGCCGATCGCGTCCCCGATCGCGGTCTCGCGACCGGCGAGGCCGACCACGCTGGCATCGAGCTGGTGCTGCACGGACTGGAGGTCCAGCGTCATCGGCGCGAGCGCGTAGGCGCGCTGGCCGAACACGACCAGGCCGACGCGGTCGCCCTCGCGGCGTTCGAGGAAGTTGGAGATCACCGCCTTGGCCGCGGTCAACCGGTCGACGATGCGGCCGCCCAGGACCATGTCCTGGTCGCCCATGCTGCCGGAGAGGTCGACGGCGAGCATGAGGTCGCGGCTGGGTTGCGGCGGTGCGACCGGCGGCCCGAGCTCCTGCGGGCGCGCCGCGGCCACGCACAGCAGCAGCCAGGCCAGCAACGCGATCAGCGGCATGCCGGTGCCACGCGCGATGCCCGTTCCCGCGACGGCCTGCAGGCGCGAGCCGAACGGCACGCGCAGGGCGGCACCGGCGTCGCGCACCGGCGGCAGCAACCAGCGCGCCAGGATCGGCAGCGGCAGCGCCAGCAGCAGCCAGGGCCAGGCAAACGAAAGATCGCCGAAGGACGGGAATGTCATCGCGCACCCATCCATTCGAGGAAGCGCTGGCGGGCACGCGCCTGCAGGCGCGAGGCGGCGGCCTCGTCGACATCGGGGCGGAAGCCGCCTTCCAGCAGCAGCCTGCCGTCGTCGTCGGCGAAGAGCGCTTGCTTCGCGCCCGCGTCCAGCATCTCCAGCCACGCCTCGCCGTGCAGCGTCGCGGCGCGCGGGTTGCGCCGGATCGCGGCGCGGCG
>NZ_JARUVM010000160.1 GCF_029763755.1 Luteimonas sp. 8-5 | reverse complement strand
AGTCGTTGAAGTCGTGTGCGGGCGTGACCTTGACCACGCCGGTGCCGAACTCGCGGTCGACGTAGGCGTCGGCGATCACCGGGATCTCGCGGCCGGTGAGCGGCAGGCGCACAGTCTTGCCCACGAGGTGGGTATAGCGCTCGTCGTCGGGATGCACCATCACCGCGGCGTCGCCGAGCATGGTTTCCGGGCGCGTGGTCGCGACCACGAGGTTGCCGCTGCCGTCGCTCAGTGGATAGGCGATCGACCACAGGAACCCGTCTTCCTCCTGGTTGAGCACCTCCAGGTCGGAGATCGCGGTCTTCAGCACCGGATCCCAGTTGACCAGCCTCTGGCCGCGGTAGATGAGGCCTTCCTCGTGCAGGCGCACGAAGGCCTCGATGACGGCATTCGCTGCCATCGGATCCATGGTGAACACGCTGCGCGACCAGTCGCCGGAGACGCCCAGGCGGCGCATCTGCCGCTCGATGGTGTCGCCCGAATGCTGTTTCCAGTCCCAGACCCGGGCGATGAAACCGTCGCGGCCGAGCGAATCGCGGGTCTCGCCGTTGCCTTCCAGCGCCAGGTTGCGCGCCACCACCATCTCGGTGGCGATGCCGGCGTGGTCGGTGCCGAGCTGCCACAGCGTGTCGTACCCGCGCATGCGGTGGTAGCGGACCAGCGCGTCCATCAGCGTGTGCTGGAACGCGTGGCCCATGTGCAGGGTGCCGGTGACGTTCGGCGGCGGCAGCAGGATGGAGTAGGGCTCGCCCTTGCCGGTCGGCGCGAACACGCCGCTGGCTTCCCACTGCGCGTACAGGCGGGATTCGAAGGTGGTGGGGTCGTATGAGGAAGCGAGGGTCATGGGTTGCGGGACTCGGGACTCGGGACTCGGGACTCGGGACTCGGGACTCGGAAGAGCCACGAGTGTCCGTGGGAGCGGCGGAAGCCGCGATTCATTTACATGTCGTGCTTGTTTACATCAAAGCCGCGCGCCTTGTACTGCTTCCAGCGCTCGCGCAGCGGTTCGCGCGCGGAATCGTCGGCGGGTACCACCTCGAGCACGCGTTCGAAGCTGCCTTCGACCGCAGCGTCGCGCAGGTTCAGGACCAGCGGGCGCAGCGGCACGTCCATGTCCGGAGTGGCGATCAGCACCGGCGCCAGGTCGTCCTCGTCGTCGCCGGCGATCTGGTGCGGGATGTAGGCGTCGTCGTCGAACGCCCACAGCAGGTCGTCGATGGCTTCGGCCTGTTCGCGGTCGCGCGCCAGCACCAGTGTCGGCTGGCCCGAGTCGTGCGCCTTGCGCACGAGCTCGCACACCAGCCGCAGCGGCTCCTGGCGGAAACGCGGCTTCGCGATCAGGTAGAAATCCGCCCGCGCCATGCCCTACCGAGTCCCGAGTCCCGAGTCCCGAGTCCCGGCCCGATCCAGCAACCACTGCGCCAGCATCCCCACCGGCCGCCCGGTCGCCATGCCCATCTTGCCGTCGCCGTTGGAGACGCCGGCGATGTCCAGGTGCGCCCAGCGCTGGCCCTCGGTGAAGCGCGAGAGGAAGCAGCCGGCGGTGATCGCGCCGGCCCAGCGGCCGCCGATGTTGTAGACGTCGGCGAACTGCGAATCGAGCATGCCCTGGTATTCATCCCACAGCGGCAGGCGCCAGGCGCGGTCGAAGGTGGCCTCGCCGGCGGCCAGCAGTTCGGCGCAAAGGTCGTCGTGCTTGCCCATCAGGCCGGTGGCGTACTTGCCGAGCGCGACCACGCAGGCGCCGGTGAGCGTGGCCACGTCGAGCAGGGCGGCCGGTTCGAAGCGTTGCGCGTAGGTCAGCGCGTCGCACAGGACCAGGCGGCCCTCGGCGTCGGTGTTGCCGACCTCGATGGTCTTGCCGGACATGCTGGTGAGCACGTCGGACGGGCGGTAGCTGTTGCCGTCGGGCATGTTCTCCACGGCGGCGGCGATGCAGACCAGGTTGACCGGCAGCTGCATGCCCACGGCGGCGACGAAGGTGCCGAGCACGGTGGCCGCGCCGCACATGTCGTACTTCATCTCCTCGATGCCGCCCTGGGTCTTGAGGTTGATGCCGCCGGTGTCGAAGGTGATGCCCTTGCCGACCAGGACGTACGGCTTGCTGTCGCTGCCGGCGCCGTCGTACTTCATCACCACCAGCTGCGGTTCGTTGGCCGAGCCCTGGGCCACGGCGAGCAGCGAGCCCATGCCCAGCGCCTGCATCTGCGCGCGGTCCAGCACTTCGCAGGAGACCTTGCCGCCGACGCGCGAGGCGAACTCGCGGCCCTGTCGGGCGACGTACGCCGGGTTGCACACGTTGGGGGGCAGGTTGCCGAGTTCGCGCGCGAACGCCACGCCCGCGGCGATCGCCTTGCCTTGGGCGAGTGCGGTCTCGTCGCTGCCGGAAATTTCCAGCGACTTGAGGCCGGTCTCCTCCCGCTTCTTGTTCTTCGCGCCGAGGGTGGCGGTGTAGCGGTAGCACGCATGGTCGGCCGCGATCGCGGCCTGGCGGATGTTCCATGCCGCGTCGCGGCCTTCGACCGCCACCTCGGACAGGGTGAGCAGCGCAGACCCGACCGGGCCGGTCTTCAGTGCGCGGGCGGCGTCGCCCACGGCCTTGAGGTACTGTGCCGCGCCGAACTTCTGGCCCGGCTCGCCGAGGCCGACCACCAGCACGCGGGGCGCGGTGACGCCGGCCAGGTCGTGGAGCATCCCGGTGCGCCCGGTCTTGCCGCTGAGGTCGCCGCGCGAGAGCAGCGTCTTCAGGCGCCCGCCGCTGGCGGCATCGATCGCCTGGGCGGCGGGGGTGAGGCTGCCGTCGGACCATGCGCCCACCACCACGCAATCGGTGCTGGCGGTCGCGGCGTCCTGGCTGCGGGGGTTCAGGCTGAATTCGAGGGTCATCAGGGAGGCTTCCGGCGTGTCTGCGTACAATCGCCTGCAGCGGCGTGCCGCGGACGGAACCCTGAAGTTTAAAGCACCGAGGCCCGATGCCCCAGCTGGACCGCTATCTGCTGCGCGAATTCACCCAGGCCACCTTCGCCACGCTGGTGGTCCTGCTGATGGTCAGCCTGGGCGGCATCTTCGCCGGCGTCCTGGGGCAGATCGCCAGCGGCAAGGTGCCGGCCTCGATGCTGCTCTCGCAGATGGGGCTGCAGACCATCCGCTACCTGCCCATGGTCCTGCCGCTGGGCTTGATGCTGGGGCTGCTGCTGGCCGTCGGGCGCCTGTACCGGGACGCGGAAATGCCGGTGCTGGCGGCGATTGGCGTCGGGCCGCGTCGCCTGCTGCGCCCCCTGATGCTGCTGGCCCTGCCGATGGCCGTGGCGATCGCGATGTGTTCGTTGTGGCTGGGGCCCTGGGCCAAGGCCACTTCGTCGCGCCTGATCGCCGAGAACAACCGCAACCTCCTGGTTGCCGGGCTGGAGCCCGGTCGGTTCACCGAACTGCCCGGTGGCGGCGGCGTGGTCTACGTCGGTTCCATGTCCACCGACGGCACCCGGCTCGGGCGGATCTTCGTGTATCGCCAGACGGGCGACCGCCTGGACGTGACCACGGCGCGCACCGGCGTGGTCATCACCGAGGGCGAGGATCGCGTCCTGCGCCTGGAGGAAGGCTTCCGGGTCGAAGGCCCGCGCGAGGTCGGCCGCGATTTCCGCCTGATGCGCTATGCCGACAACGACCTGTTGCTGCCGCAAACCGAACCCAGCGGCGATGACGGCGCCGACCCTGACGCCATGAGCACGCCCGCGCTGATCGGCGACCCGCGCGCCGAGGCCACCGCCGAGCTGCATTTCCGCCTCGCGCCGCCTCTGCTCGCACTGGCGTTCGCGCTGCTGGCGGTGCCGCTGGCGCGCAGCCCGCCGCGCCAGGCCCGCTACGGCCGGATGATGCTCGGCTTCCTCGCCTACCTGGTCGGCATGAACCTGGCGATACTCGGCACCGGCTGGCTGGCGGCCGGCAAGCTGCCCTTGGCCGCGGGCCTGTGGTGGTTGCTGCTGCCCCTGCTGGCGCTGGGCGCCTGGATGTATTTCGGCGACGGGCGCATGGCCCGTCCGCGCGTGCGGGTGCGCAAGCCATGAGCACGCTGCGGAGCACGCTGTCGCCGTTCCCGAAAGTGCATGACATCTATGTCGGCAAGGTGCTGCTGGGCACCGTGCTGGCGACCTGGGCGGTGCTGCTCGGCCTGGACGTGGTGATCGGCGGATTGATGTCCGAGCTCGACGACATCGGCCAAGGCGACTACGGGTTCGGCCAGGCCTTGCTGTACATCCTCTACACCGTACCGCGGCGCGCCTACACGCTGTTCCCGACCGCCGCGGTGATCGGCACGCTGATGGGCCTGGGCCAACTGGCCACGACCTCGGAACTGACCGCGTTGCGCGCGCTGGGCCTGTCGCGGCGGCGCCTTGGCCTGGCCGTGGCCATGGCGCTGGCGGTGCTGACCGCGCTGATGGTGCTCAACGGCGAAACCCTCGCACCGTGGGGGCAGCGCAGCGCCGACGCTCTCAAGGCCTCCGCGCGCTCGCCCGACATGATCGTGGCGCGCTATTCCGGCCTGTGGGCGCGCGAAGGCAACATCTTCCTCAACGCCGGCGGCGGCGAGGAACGCAAGGATGGGGAAGGCAACACCTGGCTGGAACTGCAGGACGTGCACCTGTACGAATTCGACGACGACGGCCGCCTGGAGTCCATCGCCCACGCCGCCACTGCCGAGCACCGCACCGGCGGCTGGCTGTTGCACCAGGTCACCCGCACCTGGTTCGAAGCCAAGTCGGTGACCCGCACCGAGGCCATCGAGGAGCGTTGGGAATCGCGCCTGGACGACACCGCGCTGGCGGCCAGCGTCATCAAGCCCTCCGGGCTGACCTCGACCGAACTGCGCAGCAGCATCGAGTACCGCA
>NZ_JARUVM010000016.1 GCF_029763755.1 Luteimonas sp. 8-5 | reverse complement strand
CCTGCTCGGCCGCCGCGCGCGCGGCGACCACGGTCTGCGCGGCCTGCTCGACGCTTTCCCTGGAGACCAGCTGGTCCTTGCCCAGATCGCGGCGGCGGGCGTGTTCGCGCTCGGCCTGGGCGAGGCGGGCACGGGCTTCGCGCAGTTGCGCCTCGGCCTCGGGGCGCTCGGCTTCGCGCAGGGCCGCCAGGGCCGCGCGGGCTTCGTCGCGGCGCGCCTCCAGGTCCTGGGCCCGCAACACCACCAGCACGTCGCCGGGCTCGACCCGGTCGCCTTCCATCACCCGGCGTTCCAGCACCAGCCCGGCGATCTCGGCCCCGACCGTGACCCGCGAGGGCACGGTGATGCGCCCGGTGGCGACCACGTCCTGCACCAGCGGGCCTGCGACCACGTCGTAGCCGGGCAAGGCCGGGCCGCGCAGCGCGGCGATGGCCCAGGCGGCGAGCAGGACCGCAGCGAGCGCCAAGGCCACGCGAAACCAGGTGCGGCGAAAGAAGGATGCGGCCATGGCTCCACCCGGGGGAAACGTGACCCCATCTTCGCGCAGAACCGGCCGCAGCGAAAACCGCGGCTCGCCGGGTCAGAACTTGTGCGTGATCCGCAGGTAGACGTCGCGATCGACCCGCGCCCGGGTCGCAGCCGGATGCTCGAGCTCGGTGCGCTCGCGGAAGCGAGCCTCCATCGAGGTCTTCGGCAGGAACTGCCACTGGTAACGAATCTCGGCCGAACGGTCGTTGGGGCGGTAGTCCGGCGAGAGCAGCCAGCCGGCATCGGCCCGGCCGATGGCCACGCCGATGTGGTGCTTCGGCGCGAAGTCGTAGACGCTGGCCTGCACCTGCCAGGCGAAGCCGCCGGTGTCGCCGCTGCCGCCGATGTTGGTGGCGGTGTATTGCGGCGTCTCGAACGCGTAGCCGACCTCGGCGCCGGTGACGAAGCGCGCGCCACCCCGGCCCAGCGGCCACTCGGCAGCGATGCGCGCATCGATCGCGGTGTAGTCGTCGCGCACGGGATTGCCCAGGCCCTGGGTGGCGACGCTGTCCGGCATCCAGGTCAGCGACACCATGCGCTGCGTGATCGGCCCCACGCGCTGCTTGTTCTCAAGGCCGAGGAACAGCGTGGTGCGGCTGCCATCGTCGGCGAAGTCCAACGGCGCGTGCGCAACCCCACCGCTGCCGTTCTCGTGGCGGTATTGCGCGATCACGTGGCCGCGCCAGTCGCCGGCCACCGGCACGTCCAGGTGCACGCCGTCGGTCCACTGCACGTCGATGTTGGGGCTGTCGTTGCGGTCCAGGCCCTTGGAGGCGACGCCGGGCACCGCGAAAGCGGTCTGGAAGCGGCCGACCTTCAATCGCATTCCGTTATCGGGTGCCTGGTAACCGACGTAGGCCTCGTCGAGCGTGACGTCGCCGAAGGCCGCGCCGGAGCGCGTAGGCGCGTAGCCGCGCAGATAGGCATGGGTGCCGCCCTGGTCGCTGCTGAAGCGGCCGGCGACGCGCGTACGCACCGACCAGCGTTCGCCGAGGCTGCGCTCGATCGCCACGCGCAGGCGGGCGTTGAACGCGTCCTGGTCGGTTTCATCGCCGTTGCGCGCGGTCTGCTCGCTGGCGAACCAGCCGCCGCGCAGGTCGCCGCTGAGCTTCCATTCCGGCGGGTCGGCAGGGGCGGCGAAGGCGCCCAGGCTGATGGCGAGCCCTGCCACGGCCAGGAGCGCGGAAGTGGCGGCGCGTTGCGCCGGGCGGCGGGGTGAGGCAGTGGCTTTGGCGTCCATGGGGGAGGCTGCTCGCTTGGCGTGGCGGCAGCTTCGCGCTTCCCCGGCGGACCGGCCCTGATTTGCGTCAAGGCCGCCCCTGTTTTCACCAGTCCGTCGGCGCGTAGTCCTTCAGGAACTGGCCCCACACGTGCTCGCCGGTGTTGAAGCCGTGGATGATCGGGTCGACGATGCGGGCCGCGCCGTCGACGATGTCCAGCGGCGGGTGGAAGCGCTCCTCGATGCGCTTGCGCGCGGCGATCTCGACCGGATCCTCGTCGGTCACCCAGCCGGTGTCGACGCTGTTCATGTGGATGCCGTCGCCGTGGTAATCGGCGGCCGAGGTGCGCGTCATCATGTTGAGCGCCGCCTTGGCCATGTTGGTGTGCGGGTGTTTGGTGGTCTTGAAGTTGCGGTAGAACTGGCCTTCGACCGCGGACACATTGACGATGTGCTTGTCGCGCGTCGGGACCTCGCCGTCGGGCGTGCGCAGCATCAGCGGCTTGAGCCTGGCGTTGATGATGAACGGCGCGACCGCGTTGACCAGCTGCGTCTCCAGCAGTTCCACCGACGGCACTTCGTGCATCTGCAGGCGCCAGGAATTGCGCCCGCGCAGGTCGACCTGCTGCAGGTCCTGGTCCAGGCGTCCGGCCGGGAACAGGTGCGACTGCCCGAGCAGTTCCTCCGGCAGCAGGGCCACCTGCGAAAGCTCGGCGGAGGTGATGGCGTTGGCGGCGTTGACCAGTTGCCTGGCCTCCGACGATGACTGTGTCTGCAGCGCACGCTCGCCTTCCATCATGTGCGCGTAGAACGCAGGCGGGCGGCGCACGGTCTGGCAGGCGTTGTTGATGATGAAGTCCAGGCGCGGGCGCTCGGCCAGCAGCTGCGCGCAGAACGCCTCGACGCTGGGCGTGTGGCGCAGGTCCAGGCCGAACACTTCCAGGCGATGGCCCCAGTCGGCGAAGTCCGGTTCGGCCGCGTAGCGCGCGGCCGAGTCGCGCGGGAAGCGCGTGGTCACGATCAGCTCCGCACCAGCGCGCAGAAGTTTCAGTCCGGCGTAATAGCCGATCTTCACCCGCCCGCCGGTGAGCAGCGCTACGCGGCCGTGCAGGTCGGCGGTCTCGGTGCGCTTGAAGAAGTTGAGCTCGGCGCACGCCGGACACAGCTGGTCGTAGAAATGGTGCACCTGCGTGTACTTGCGCTTGCACACGTAGCAGTGCAGCAGTTCCGGCGACTCGTTGTGCGAGACCGGATCCGTGGCGCGGTTGTGCGGATCGTGCTGGCCCGGCGGCTGCGGCGGGAAATAGTTCGGCGTGGAGAACACCGGTTTGCTGCGCAGGGTGCGGATGCCGGTGCGATCGAGCAGCGCTTCGGTCCTGCGCGCCTTCTCCCGGGCCAGCTCGCGTGCCCGTGTCTTGGCCTCGCGGCGGCGCGTGCGCGGTTCCGGATGGTGGACGAGGGCCACGGCCTGCAGCAGGCGCTTGCGCTGTTCTTCGGGCAGGGCGGCGAGCAGGCTGCGGTCGGCAACGATGTCCTCGAGCAACGCCAGGGTCGGCTCGAGGCGGGTATCGGCAATTTCGGTCAAGGATGGATCCGTGGCGCGCGCGGGGCCGGCATTATCCCTTGCCTTCGACGTAGCGTCCGAAGTTGTCGAGGATCGCCTGCCAGCCCTGCTGCTGCATTTCCGGCGGGTTCATGGTCTCGGCGTCGAACTCGACGCGGACGCGCACGCCTTCGGGCTCCTGGCTGAAACGCACGGTCGCCTCGCGGCCGTCGCCGAGGCGATAGGCGACCAGTTCCTGCGGGATGACCCGGGTGTAGGTGCCGCCGAAGTCGAAGCCCATGCTGCCGTCCCGGGCTTCCATGCGGGTGCAGAAGGTGCCGCCCTCGCGCAGGTCGACTTCGCTGCGCGGCGAATGCCAGTCGTCCGAGGCGGCGTTCCAGCGGACGATGTCCTCGGGCGAGTTGTACGCGGACCAGGCCTTGGCGAGGTCGGTGTCGACGACTGTCTCCACGGTCAGTTTCATGCTATAATTTCTCCTGTAAATTGTTGTTTTCAGGGAATATTTTGCAAAAAAGGAGGTACCCGAAATCAAGGCAACCGTCATGTCCATGTTCTTCCGCAGCCGTCCGCCGAGGAAGCTGCGCCGCAAGACCCGGGGCAAGGCCCATCGCAGCACCAGGCACCAGCCCCTGTCCACGAGGATAGACCCCGCGCTGGTCCCCGTCCCGGTTCCCGCCGGCAATCCGGCAGCGCCGCGCCGACGCCGCCAGCAGGCGGCGGGCTACATCCCGCGCCACTCGCCCCTGCCGCGGTTCCGCGTCACTTGACGTCCGCGAGCGCCGCTTCGGCCCTGTCGGCGTAGGCCCGGCAGCTCACCGGCTCCGGCTGCGGGTTCCCCGCATCCGCGTAATTCCATCCACTGAAATCAGGATGTGGCGTCACCAGGACGTCGCAGGGCAGGGCGCGCACGACGTCGAACGATCGCGCGTAGTCCTCGGCCAGCCGCGGATAGCGCGGGTTGCCGTGCACGGTGTAGCCCGGTGCGGTCAGGCTGTCGACGTAGGCGATGCGCACCGGCTTGCCGTCCTTCGTGTCGGTCCAGGTCCAGGCCGTGCTGCCGGGCGTGTGGCCGGACATGAAGTGTGCGGTCAGGCGCATGCCACCCAGCTCCACCACTTCGCCGTCGCGCACGACGCGGTCGGTCTGCACCGGGGGATAGAGGATGGCGTCGCCGAAATGGATGTCGTCGGCGCCGCCGTGGGCCATCAGCCAGGCCGATTCCGCGCTGTTGACCACGCGCGCGCCGGTGGCGCGCTTGACCGCCGCCAGCGGGCCGACGTGGTCGCCGTGCGCGTGGCTGGAAAGGATCAGCTCCAGGTCGGCCGGAGCCACGCCCAGCGACTGCATGTTCGCCAGCAGCATGTCGGCGGCCTGCGGCACGCCGCCGTCGATCAGGATCGCGCCCGCGTCCGTACGGACCAGCAGCGCGCTCAGGCCGACGGTGCCGATGTTCCAGGTGTTGTCGGCGATGCGCACCGGCGGCGTCGGCTGGCGCCAGGACTCGCGGGTCGTATAAGCCTCGGCCTGGGGAAGCACTGCGGTGGACTGGGCGAAGGCGGTGTTGCACAGCAGCACGCACGCAAGCAGCAGCAGCAATCGCGACATGGGAGTCTCCGGCGTTGGCACCCGATTATGCCGGGTCGCGCTACCCTGCACGGCATGGACACTCCGCCGATCCGCCTGCGCGTGGACTTCGTCTCCGACGTCGTCTGTCCCTGGTGCGCCATCGGCCTGGCTTCGCTGGAACGCGCGCTGGAACGGGTCCGCGACGAAGTTGTGGTCGACCTGCATTTCCAGCCGTTCGAACTCAATCCGCAGCTCGGCCCGGAAGGCGACGATGCCGTGGAGCATCTCAAGCGCAAGTACGGCATGGACGACGCGCAGGTCGCGGCCAACCAGGAAGCGATCCGCGCCCGCGGCGCCGAACTCGGCTTCACCTTCGACATGGCGCGCCGCCGCCGTATCCACAACACTTTCGACGCCCACCGGCTGCTGCACTGGGCGAGGCCGGAAGGACGCCAGCACGCGCTCAAGCAAGCGCTTCTGCGCGCCTACTTCACCGAGGGGCGCGACATCGCCGACCACGACACGCTGGTCGCAATTGCGGAAAACGCGGGCCTGCCGGGCACGGGTGCCCGCGAGGTGCTCGCCTCCGACGCGTTTGGCGAGGAAGTTCGCGCCGACGAGCAGTACTTCATGCAGGCCGGGATCCGCGCCGTGCCGGCGATCATCCTGGAGCGCAAGCACCTGGTCTCCGGCGGGCAGCCGCCGGAGGTATTCGAGCAGGCGCTGCGGCAAGTGGCGGCGGCAAAAGGGGAGCAAACTTGACGGGCGGTTGGTACCAATGTACCTTTGTATCTAACGTTCACCCACGGACACTCCGATGACCGCCTCCCGCGTCGCCGCCCGCCACCATTTCCTGGTGCCTGCCCCAGTCGCCAGGGTATTTGCGCTGTTCGATCCCATCGCCGAGAAGGACTGGGTCGACGGTTGGGACCCGTTGCCCGTCCATCCCCAGGAACTGTCGCTGGAGGCGGGAAGCGTGTTCTTCCTCGACCGCGACGGGCGCCGGGAAGTGTGGACCGTGCTGCGCCACGATCCTGTCGCGTACGTCGCCGAATACCTGGCCACTACGCCGGACTACCAGCAGCGCTGGATCACCGTGCGTTGTACGACCGAAGCCGACGGTACGCGCGTCGACGTCGAGTATCGGATCACCGGACTGTCGAAGGAGGGCAGGCGCGAAATGGAAAGCTTCGACGCTTCCCATATCCGGCATTGGGAGGCACCGGTCGCGAAAGCCCTGGGGCTGGGCGTGGCGGGACACGCATGAGCGGCAGGGCTGCTGTTGAGCGGGTGCAGACCGGCATCCGCATCGAGAAGCGGATCCTGAAGGTGCTCAAGGCACTGGCCGAGTACAAGGACATGACCTTGGGCGACCTGCTCGAGGGCATGGTGCTGCACGGCTTCGAAGGCAAGGTGCCGTTCTCCGACGACACCCTGCAGCGGATTGCCACGCTGAAGGAACTTTACGGCCTCGATCTGTCCGCATCCGATGCCCATGGGTTGTCCGGCTGACATGGAACTGTCCGGGCTTTTCATCCATCCGTTGAAATCCTGCGCGCCGCTGGCGGTGGAATCGGCCCGGCTGCACTGGCGCGGGCTCGAGCACGACCGGCGCTGGATGGTGGTCGATGCTTCCGGCCGCTTCATCACCGGGCGAGAGTCGCCGCGGTTGACGCTGGTGCGCGCAATTCCGAACGAAGACGGCTTGCGGCTGCAGGCGCCGGACATGCCGGATCTGCACGTGCCCGTGCCGCCAGCTGGTGCGTCGATTCCGGTCACGGTGTGGAAGAGCTCGGTACTGGCACGTCCGTGCGCCGCGGATGCGGACGCCTGGTTGTCGCAGTTTCTCGGCAAGCCGGTACGCCTGGTGCACATGGATGCAGGCGTGCATCGCCCGGTGCAGTCCGAACACGCGCGCCCCGGCGACGAGGTCAGCTTCGCCGACGCCTTTCCGGTGCTGCTCATCACCCAGGCCGCGCTGGATGGCCTCAACCAGCGCCTGGCGACACCGGTGCCGATGCTGCGCTTCCGCCCGAATCTCGTGGTCTCGGGTGCGCCGGCGCATGCCGAGGACACCTGGAAACGCATCCGCATCGGCGATGCGGAACTGGATATCGGGCCGCCCTGCGTGCGTTGCGTGTTCACCACGGTGGATCCGGCGCGCGGCGAGCGCGATCCTTCGGGCGAACCGCTGCGTACGTTGATCGGTTACCGCCGAGGGCCGGAAGGCGTCACCTTCGGGCGCAATGTCATCCCGCGCGGCGGCAGGGTGCTGCGGATCGGCGATGGCGTCGAGGTCCTGTCCTGACGTAACATCGCGCGTCCTTAGGCCCGGAGTTCGACGGATGACGCAAGAGACGCCAACCGCCCGTTCGCTGTGGACGGAAGTGCGCGACGCCATCCGTGGTACCGGCGCCGACTACACGAAGATCCCCTTGCGCCGCGCGGTGTTCCTGCTCGCGGTGCCGATGGTACTCGAGCTGGTGCTCGAGTCCACTTTCGCGGTGGCCGACATCTGGTTCGTGGCCAGGCTGGGCGCGTCTGCGGTGGCCACTGTCGGGCTGACGGAAACCTACCTCTTCCTCCTGTACTCGATCGCGATGGGCCTGGCGATGGCGGTGACCGCGGTGGTGGCGCGCCGCGTCGGGGAAGAGAACCACGAGGCGGCCGCGATCAGCGCCGTGCAGGCGATCTGGATCGCCTTGGCGGCCTCGGTGCCGTTCGCGATCGTGGGCATCGTGTGGGCGCGCGAACTGCTGGCGCTGATGGGCGCCGATGCCTGGACGCTGGAACACGGCGTGGGCTACATGCAGTGGGCGCTGGGCAGCAACGCGGTGATCATGCTGCTGTTCGTGATCAACGCGATCTATCGCGGCGCAGGCGATGCCGCGATCGCCATGCGCGTGTTGCTGATCGCCAATGCGCTGAACATCATCCTCGACCCGATCATGATCTTCGGCTTCGGGCCGATTCCGGCGATGGGCGTGGAGGGCGCAGCCATCGCCACCACCATCGGCCGCGGCACCGGCGTGCTGATGCAGTTGTGGATCCTGTTCCATGGCGGCAAGCACATCCGCGTGCTGGCCTCGCACCTGGCCTGGCACGGTGCCACGGCCTGGAACATCGTGCGCACGTCGCTGGGCGGCATCGGCCAGATGATCATCGGCATGACCTCCTGGATCTTCCTGGTGCGGATCCTGGCCAGCCTCGGCGCGGAATCCGTCGCCGGCGCGACGATCGCGCTGCGCACGCTGATGTTCGTGATGATGCCGGCCTGGGGCATGTCGAATGCCGCAGCGACCCTGGTCGGCCAGAACCTGGGCGCTTCGCAGCCCGACCGCGCCGAAGCCTCGGTATGGCACATCGGCTGGTACAACATGGCCTACCTGCTGGGTGTGTCGCTTCTTTTCTTCCTGTTCCACGACGACATCGTCGCGTTGTTCAGCAGCGACGCACGGGTGATCGAGGTCGGCGGCCAGTGGCTGCGCATCGTGTCCTATTCGCTGTTCGTCTACGGCTGGTGGATGGTCTCGGTGCAGGCATTCAACGGCGCCGGCGACACCGCGACCCCGACATGGATCAACCTGGTGTTCTTCTGGATGCTGCAGATCCCGCTGGCCTGGTGGCTGGCATTGCACCTGGACTGGGGCTCGGAAGGCGTGTTCTGGGCGGTGTTCTTCTCCGAAACCGCGGTGGGGCTGTTCACCCTGTGGCTGTTCAGCCGCGGCCGGTGGAAGACGGCGCAGGTCTAGGCGCCGGCAAGCCATACACCATCTCGACCATGCGCGCGGCAAGGGACTGGACCCTTGCCTCGTCCAGGCCTTCGTCCAGCAGTTCCTGCAGGATCCGGGCCAGCGCGGCGAACTGCAGCGGCGGCAATTGCGGGAACGGTGCGCAGGCCTCCATCGCCAGGATCAGTGCGCGCCGTGGTGGCGACAGGGTCGCGCTCGGCAGTCCCATGACCTCGGGCTCGGCGGCCTCGGCGCCATCATCGGTGTCGGTGCGCTGCAGCCAGGCGATCGCGGGCAAGTACTCCCGGAAACGCCGGTTCGCCAGGCCGAACTCGCGGGCGAGTTCCTCTACCTCGGGCGCAAGCTGGTGGTCGTAGGTCACCAGCCACGCAACGCGCGCGTTGCGGCCGCGCAGGCGCTCGGCCAGGTAGTGCGCCGTCTTCCGCGCGGTCTCCGGATCGGAGGCCAGGTGGGTCGCAAGCCGGTAGTCGAGCAGGAAGCGGCTGATGTGGTCGTAAGCCCGGGATCCGAAGACCCGTTCGGCGACGATCCTGCGTTCCTCGATGCCGATCTGGCCCGAGTAGCGTACCCGCAGGATTCCGTTGTGCTCGAGGAAGATGTCGTGGGCCACGCGGGCGAAACTAGGGCGGGGGCGGTCGTGCCGGGGTGAATGTGGGGTAGGCTCTGGCCAGGCAACCGTGGCAGGAGACGGGAATGAAGACGCTGCTTGTTTTCGCACTGCTTTTGCTGTCGGCGCCGGCGGCGGCCGCCGAGGTCGCATATTATCCGGTACCCGCCGGCGCCCACCCGCACGACGTCGCGGCCGACCCGCGTCCGGGCGGCCCGGTCTGGTACACCGCGCAGCACCAGGGGGCGCTGGGCCGGCTGGATCCGGCCACCGGCAAGACCGAGCACATTGCCCTGGGTGAGGGGTCGCGCCCGCACGGCGTGATCATCGGCCCGGACAAGGCGCTGTGGATCACCGACGGCGGGCTCAACGCGATCGTGCGCGTGGATCCGGACACGCGCGAGGTCACGCACTATCCGCTGCCGATCGACGAATACACCAATCTGAATACCGCCACGTTCGATGGCGATGGCGTGCTGTGGTTCACCGGACAGGCCGGTTACCACGGGCGTGTCGACCCGAAGAGCGGCAAGGTGGAAGTGTGGGAGTCGCCGCGCGGCCGGGGGCCGTACGGCATCGCCACCACACCATCTGGCGAGGTGTACTACGCCTCGCTGGCCGGCAGCCACATCGCGCGCATCGACACGAAGACCGGCGCCGCCACCCCGATCGATCCGCCCACGAAAAACCAGGGTGCGCGGCGCGTGTGGAGCGATTCGAAAGGCAGGATCTGGGTCAGCGAGTGGAACTCGGGCCAGGTGAGCGTGCACGAGCCGGGCAAGGGCTGGCAGGCGTGGAAGCTGCCCGGCGAACATCCGCGCGCGTACTCGGTGTGGGTCGACGAGCACGACAAGGTCTGGCTGACCGATTTCAGCGCCAACGCCATCGTCCGTTTCGATCCCGCGACCGAGACCTTCGACAGCTTCCCCAGCAACCGCCCCAACGCCGCGGTCCGGCAGATGCTCGGACGCGCGGGCGAGGCGTGGGGCGCCGAGTCGGGCACCGACCGGCTCGTGGTCGTGCGCTACGACGACTAGACGCCCGGACTAGTTCTCAAGTTCGCGCAGCGTCACCGAAGGCGGCGCATCGAGCACGCGCCGCGTCGCGAACAGGCCGGCCAGTAGCGCCGCGGCAGCACCGAGCCCCGCGCCGGCGAAGGCCATGCCCCAGTCCGCTTCCCATGGCATGTCGAAGACCTGCGTGGCCAGGACGCCGGCCAGCAGCGACGCGGCGACGGCGGCGGTCAGGCCGGAGAGCAGGCCGATCGCCGCGAACTCGGAGGCCTGCGCCAGGCGCAGCTGGCGGCGGCTGCCGCCGAGCACGCGCATCACCCCGCCTTCGAGCAGGCGCTCGTCCTGGCTGGCGCTCACCGCGGCCATCAACACCAGCAGGCCGGCAGCGAAGGAGAACCAGAACACCACCTCGACCACGGTCGACACCTGGTCGGCGGTACTGCGCACCTGGTCCAGCACCGCGTCGATGTCGATCACGGTCAGGTTGGGGAACGCGTCCACCAGGTCGGCGGTGAAGTGCGTCGCCCCGGGCGGCACGACCACGGCGGTGATGTGGCTGGCGGGGTAGGAATCCAGTGCCCCCGGCGAGGCGATGACGAAGAAGTTGGGGCGGAAGCTTTCCCACTCCACGCTGCGCAGGCTGGTGATCGGCGCTTCGAAACGCTGCCCGGCGATGTCGAAGGCGATGCGATCGCCGACCTTCCAGCCGAGGTCGTTGGCGAACTCTTCTTCCACCGACAGTTCCGGTGTCGCCGGCGGTGCGGTCCAGAACGCGCCGGCGACCACCTTGTTGTCGGCGCGCAGCGTATCGGCCATCGACAGGTTGAACTCGCGTTCGGCCATCCGCCGTGCGCGGCCGCCGCGGGTCTCGAAATCGGCGCCGGTGACGGTGTTGCCGTTCATGCCCACCAGGCGCGCGCGCACCATCGGATAAAGCTCCGGCGCGCCGATGCCGGCATCGGCGAGATGCTTGCGCACCGCGTCGACCTGGTTGTCCTGCACGTTGATGATGAAGCGGTTGGGCGCGGTTTCGGTCAGCGCCAGCTGCCAGCGGTCGAGCAGGTCGGTGCGCACGAAGGTGAGCAGCAGCAGCGCCATCAATCCGACGCCCATGGCCGAGACCTGGGCAATGCTTGCCGCCGGTCGCCGGCTGACGTTGGCCAAGCCGTAGCGCAGGCTGCCGCGCAGGCGCGTGCGCAGGGCCCGCACGAGCACGATCAGCAGCCACGCGAGCAGCGCGAGTGCGGCGAACGTCGCGGCCAGGCCGCCGAGCAGCGCCATCGCCAGCGTCGCCGAGCCCGACTGCCACCACAGTAGTGCGGCGAGTCCGCCCAGGCCCAGCGCGATCACCGCCCATGCGGAGGGTTCGCGGTGGTCCAGGTCGCGGCGCAGCACGCGCAACGCCGGCACGCGGCGCAATGCGAGCACAGGCGGCGCACCGAAGGCGAGCAGCACCAGTAGTCCCACGCCCATGCCTTGCAAGGCCGGCATCACGCCTGCCGCGGGAATGTCGATGGCCAGCTTCTGCGCCAACCACGCGCCCAGCACCCATTGCGCGAGGAATGCGATGGCCACGCCCACCGCGCTGGCGATGACGCCGAGTATCAGCAGCTCGCCCACGTGCACCGAGACCAGCGTGCGCTGGCTCGCGCCGAGGCAGCGCATCACCGCGGTGCCGGAGAGGTGGCGTTCGCTGTGGCGGCGCGCAGCCATCGCCACCGCGACCGCCGCCAGGATCACCGAGACCAGCGCGGCAAGGCCGAGGAAACGGCCGGCGCGGTCGAGTGCGGAGCGCAATTCCGGGCGCGCGTCGCGTACGGTTTCCAGGCGCTGGCCGCGCCCCAGTTCCGACCGCGCAACCGCGACGAAACCTTCGACCGCGTCCGCTTGTCCGGCGACGATCAGGCGGTAGCGAAGGCGGCTGCCTTCCTGCACCAGTCCGGTGGCCGCGAGGTCGTCGAGGCTGAGGTAGACCTTGGGCGCGACGTTGAAGTAGTCCAGCGCCGCGTCGGGTTCCTGCGCCACCAGCGCCGCCAGGCGCAGCCGCGCATCGCCGATGCCGATCGTGTCGCCGACGCGGGCGCCGAGGGTTTCGGCGCCGGCGCGGCCCAGCCACAGCGTGCCCGGTTCCGGAACGCCGCCGGCGTCGTGGGGGGG
>NZ_JARUVM010000159.1 GCF_029763755.1 Luteimonas sp. 8-5 | reverse complement strand
GGCGCCGGCGCAGGAGCGGTGGGAGCCGCGACCGGAGCACTCGGCGGCGCCGGCCGCCTGATCGGGGCTTCCGCCCCTCCAACGGGCTCCTCGATGGTGCCCATGCCAGAGGCGGTTTCCTCGCCGGCGGGCAGCGGCACGGGCAGCGGCTCGAACACCTGGCCAGCCACGCTGCGCGGCGCTTCCAGGCTGCGGTAGAAGCGGTTGTTGTCGCGCTGGTCCAGCCACAGCGCCAGGAACAGCAGCAGGCCGGCGACGAAGGCGAGGGCGGCGACCAGTAGGGCCTTGCGCGATGGCATCCAGGCGGGCTTTTGGGCAGCGGACATCAGCGGATCTGGCTCCGGGAACAGTAGCTCGCCTGCATTCTGGCATGCCACGGCGTGGATTCATGGCAAACGGGGCGGCAAAACACGCGATAATTCAGCTTTCCGACTGCCAGCACCGCCCACCATGCTCGATCCCGTCCTGCTCCGCACCCATGCCGCCGAAACCGCCGCGCGCCTGCGCGAAAGCCGAGGTTTCGCGCTCGACGTCGCCGCGCTGGAAGCGCTGGAGTCCGAGCGCAAGGCGCTGCAGGTGCGGACCCAGGAACTGCAGAACCTGCGCAACACGCGCAGCAAGGCGATCGGCCAGGCCAAGGCGAAAGGCGAGGACGTCTCGGCGCTGATGGCCGAGGTCGCCGGCTTCGGCGACGAGCTCAAGGCTTCCGAGGCGCGGCTGGATGCGCTGAAGGGCGAGATCGAGGCGATCGCGCTGGGCATACCGAACCTGCCCGACGAATCGGTGCCGGCCGGCGCCGACGAGTCGGCCAACGTCGAGCAGGCGCGCTGGGGCACGCCGCGCACGTTCGATTTCCAAGTCCGCGACCACGTCGACCTGGGCGCGCGCAACGGCTGGCTCGACGGCGAGACTGCGGCGCGGTTGTCCGGTGCACGCTTCACCGTTCTGCGCGGCCCGCTGGCGCGGCTGCATCGTGCGCTGGCGCAGTTCATGCTCGACCTGCACACCGGCGAGCACGGCTACGAGGAAACCAACGTGCCGCTGCTGGTCAACGCCGACTCGATGCGCGGCACCGGACAGCTGCCCAAGTTCGAGGACGACCTGTTCTCGACGGTCGTGGGCGAGGGCGAGCATGCTTCAAAGCGTTACCTGATTCCGACGTCGGAAGTGCCGCTGACCAACATCGTCCGCGACCAGATCGTCGAGGCCGCGGCGTTGCCGCTGCGCATGACCGCACACTCGATGTGCTTCCGCGCCGAAGCCGGCGCCTACGGCCGCGACACCCGCGGCATGATCCGCCAGCACCAGTTCGAGAAGGTCGAACTGGTGTCGGTGACGCGTCCGGGCGAGAGCGACGAGGAGCACGAGCGCATGACCCGCTGCGCCGAGGTGGTGCTGGAGAAGCTCGGGCTGCCGTACCGGCGCATGCTGCTGTGCAGCGGCGACATGGGCTTCTCGGCGCGCAAGACCTATGACCTCGAGGTGTGGCTGCCCTCGCAGCAGGCCTATCGCGAGATCTCGTCGTGCTCCAACTGCGGCGACTTCCAGGCGCGGCGCATGCAGGCGCGCTGGCGCAATCCCAACAGCAACAAGCCCGAGCTGGTGCACACGCTCAACGGTTCGGGCGTGGCCGTCGGCCGCGCCCTGATCGCGGTGATGGAGAACTATCAGCAGGCCGACGGCAGCATCGAGGTGCCGGAAGCGCTGCGGCCCTACATGGGCGGACTTACAAGGCTTTCCTGACCGCCTCGAGGAACTCGGGGTCGACCTGGCTGCCCATCTTCTCGGTGCGGGCCAGGATGCGGCCGTCGGCGTCGAGCAGGATCAGTGCGCTGGTGTGGTTGAACTCGCCATCGGAAAGCTGCCGGTAGCGGATGTCGAGCACGCCGGCGACGCTGCGCACGTCGGCGGGCTTCGGGCTGGCCAGCGCCCAGCGCTTGTCGGTGATCTTGCGTTCTTCGGCCAGCTTCGCCAGTGCGGCCGGCGTGTCGCGTTCCGGATCCATGCTGATGTAGATCACGCCGAGCCCGGCGCGCTGCCCTGGTGTCAGCGAACGGTCGACCGCCTTGCCGCTTTCGATGATCAGCGGGCAGATGTAACGGCAGGAGGCGTAGAACATCGCCACCACCTGCGGCTTGCCGCGGCGGCTGCCCCAGTCCCAGGTCTTGCCGTGCTGGTCGGTGAGTTGCAGGGGCAGCTGGTAGACGGAATCCGACGGCAGTTCCGCCGCGCCCGCCGGGAGGATGAATCCGATTGCCAATGCAATCGCGATGAGGAATTTCATTTGCCTGCGCTCCTGGCGCATCGGAACCCGAGGTTGGCGGTGGTGCCCTGGGCCTGCATCGAGGACAGCATGGCCACGCGCATCAGCACCGCATAGTTGTCGCGGTCGTCCATCGACAGGGCGCCCGCACCACAGAACTTCGATTTGTCCGGATCGCCCTGGTTGCGGCTTTCCGGGTCGACCAGCAATGACGAGTAGTCGTCGGTCCATTCCCAGACCAGGCCATGCAAGTCCTGCACGCCGTAGGCGTTGGGCACCTGCAGGCCGGCGCGGGGCAGGGCCTGGTTGGAAGGTTGCGAATACCAGGCCAGGATGCGTTCGCGCCAGGCCGGGTCCTTGCGTGCGTCGCGGCGGGTCTCGTCGGCCGCGGCGGCGTATTCCCATTCGTTCCAGGTCGGCAACCGGCCGCCAATGGATTCGCAGTAGGCATTCGCCGCGAACCAGCTCACCTGGACCACCGGCTGCTCCGGCAGCGCCTTGTCGCCGAGGGACACCGGGCCTTCCCATTGCTGCAGGTAGCGGCCTTCGGCCAGCACCTTCGGCACCTTGTCGCGGCGCCACTGCGGGTTGGCTTTCACGAACGCCAGGAACTCGGCGTTGGTCACCGGCCGCTTCTGCAACTCGAACGGCGCGATCTCCACGTCGACGCCGTCCTCGTACTTCAGGGTGGAACGGAAGTCGCTGCCCGGCAGCTTCACCCAGGCCGCGCCGCCGGCCGCGAGCGCGGCGACGGCGGGCAGGGCGAGCAGCAGGGCGGCGAGACGGCGCAACTCAGTGGCCTTCCGACGCCGTGGCCGGCTTGACCTTGCGGATCGCGGCGGCCTGTTCCTTGGTCACCGAACCACCGGGGTTGCCCCAGCTGTTGAGCACGTAGGTGGCGATGTTGGCCACTTCGTCGTCGGTCAGCTGCGACATCGGCGGCATGATCGAGTTGTAGTCCTTGCCGTTGACCTTCACCGGGCCCTGCAGGCCGTGCAGGATCACCTCGGGCACGCGCTCGGGATGTGCGGCGATCCAGTCCGAACCGGCCAGCGGCGGGAACACGCCTTCCATGCCCTGGCCATTGGCCTGGTGACAGGTGGAGCAGGTGCCGGCGAACAGCGCTTCGCCCGCCTTGATCTGGCCTTCCACGGTCAGCTCGCCGGCCGCCGCGGCCTCGGCCGCTTCGCCCACCGCCTTGGAATCGGCGTTGGCGTAGTCGCCGATGTAGACCGCGTCGACTTCCTTGCCCGAGTAGATCTCCGGCCGTTCCTTGCCCTCGGCCTTCAGGATCGCCAGCGCGCCCTTGTTGAACGCGCGGAAGATCGAGTGGTCGACCATCACGTAGCTGCCCGGGACCTCGATGTGGAAGTCCATGATCGCCGCGCCACCGGCCGGGATCAGCGTGGTCTGCACGTTCTCGTTGTAGCGCGTGCCGCCCTCGAACCAGACTTTGTCGAAGATCTCGCCGATCACGTGGAAGCTCGACACCAGGTTCGGGCCGCCGTTGCCGACGTACAGGCGCACGTTCTCGCCGGTGTTGGCCTTGAGCGCGTTGTCGCCGGTGAGCGAACCTTCCATGCCGTTGAACAGGACATACGTCGGGTTCTCGTCGATGCCCTTCTGCATGTCGAAGTCCTGGTGGCCCTTCTCCCGGTACTTGCCCGAGGTGTAGAAGTCGCCCTGCATCACGTAGTACTCGCGGTCGACCGGCGGCATGCCCTCCGGCGGCTCGACCAGGATCAGGCCGTACATGCCGTTGGCGATGTGCATGCCCACCGGCGCGGTGGCGCAGTGGTAGACGTACAGGCCGGCATTGAGCGCCTTGAAGGTGAAGCGGCTGACGTGGCCGGGCGCAGTGAAGCTCGACGAGGCGCCGCCACCGGGGCCGGTGACGCCGTGCAGGTCGATGTTGTGGGGCATCTTGCTGTCGGGCATGTTGCGCAGGTGGAACTGCACCGTGTCACCCTGGCGCACGCGGATGAAGCTGCCGGGCACCGTGCCGCCGAAGGTCCAGAACGTGTAGGTCACGCCCTCGGAGATCGGCATCTCCTTTTCCACCACGTCCAGGGTCACGATGACCTTGGCCGGATAGTCGCGGTTGGTCGGAGGCGGCACGTGCGGCGGCGAGGTGAGCACGGCTTCGATCGGCTCGCCCTGCGGCGGGCCGAAGTCGCCCTTGAGGGAGCCGCCGGTCTCGATGACCTGGGCCTTGGCGGGGCCGTCGTCCTTCTTGCAGCCGGCCAGCGTCAGCAGCGCCACCGAGGCGGCCACCAGGAGGTACTTCATGTGCATCGCTCTCATTGCAACTTCCCCTTTGCGGGAGGGTGATGTTCGGATGGGCGCAGGATGCACCACGCGCGCGCGGCGGGTCCTGACGTGGATCAACTGCCGGTTCATGCCGGACCTATGTTGCACACCGCTTGATTTGGGTCAATGCGGGCGATGCACCCGGCCGCGAGGCTGGCGCCCATCCCGATACCGGAGACTATGATGCCCTCGGGTCCAGACCCCGTGACGGCACGCTCTGCGGCGGTGCCGTGGTCGCTCGCATTGACGCGGCGCGCGATCGACGGCATCGACGATGCGTTGGTGGCATTGCTGGCGGGCCGCGGCCGGCTGGCCGGAATGGCGGCGGGCTGCAAGCGGCGCGCCGGCCTTGCCGCGCATGACCCGCAACGCGAGTCGCGCATCCATGCG
>NZ_JARUVM010000158.1 GCF_029763755.1 Luteimonas sp. 8-5 | reverse complement strand
TGGCAATCGCCGCAGAACGGCGCGCTGACCGAACTGACGAAGCCCACTTCGCCGGCGCCGTCGACGAAGGCGTGGCGGGCGGCGACCTCGCCGCGGTAGTGGCGGTCCAGCGGGCGCAACGGCCAGTGCGCATGGATGGCGTCGCGCACCTCCGCCGACGGCACCACGCGCGCGCGATCCCAGCCGTTGCAGGTGCCCACGTCCATGTATTCGATGAAGCGCATCACGTGCCCGTGCTCGCGCGCGAACCGGACCAGCGGCAGCACCTGCGACTCGTTGATGCCGCGCTGGACGACGCAGTTGAGCTTGATCGGGGCGAAACCCGCGGCCTGCGCCGCCTCGAGCCCTGCAAACACGGACGCCAGCCTGCCGCGGCCCCCGGACAGCGTCGCGAACAGTGCCGGATCCAGCGCATCCAGGCTCACCGTCAATCGCCCCAGCCCGGCGTCGCGCAGGGCCTGCGCGTGCGCCGCCAGCAAGGCGCCGTTGGTGGTCAGCGCCAGGTCCTCGATGCCGTCGATTTCCGCCAGGCGCGCGACCAGTTCCGGCAGGCGCTTGCGCAGCAGCGGTTCGCCGCCGGTCAGGCGCAGCTTGCGCATGCCCAGGCGGGCGAAGCCGCGGACCAGGGTTTCGATCTGGTCGAACGTCAGGCGCGCGGCGCTGTCGGTGCCGTGGTCGTCGGGCACGCGGTCGGCCGGCATGCAATACGGGCAACGGAAGTTGCAGGCGTCGATCACCGACAGGCGCAGGTCGCGCAGCGGGCGCCCGAGCAGGTCGCGCGGCGCGCCGGTGGTGCCTTCCATGTGCGCTGGATCCAGGCGCGCGTTCATGGCGTCGGCGCGCGCAGCGGCAGCACTTCGCCGGGCTGCGCGACGCGATGTCCGCGCGCTGCCATGGCCGCGGCGTCGCCGCTGCCGGCGTAGTGGTAGAGCACGCAGCGCGAGAGCAGTTCGGCCGGGTACTCGCGCTCCAGGTCGTCCAGGCCGCTGTGCGAGGGATTGCCGTGCAGCGCGCAGTCGTGGGCGACGGTTTCGCCGGCGCCGGCGAAGCGCGCGAGCATTTCCGGGATCGGACGGGTGTCGCCGGTCCACACCAGGCTGCCGTGCAGGCGCAGGCCGAAGGCGGTGTCGGGCCAGTGGTGCCGAACCGGGAACACCTCCAGGCGAACGCCGTCGTGCCAGAAGTGGTCCCCCACCGCCACCAGGCGGAAAGCGTCCCAGAAGTTCGCACCGCCCTCGGCGACGACGTTGGGATAGCTGGCCACGCGCTGCTGCAGCAGCGGCACCAGCGGTGCCGGCACGTAGACCCGGGTGTCGCGCGCACTTGACGGATCGAAGTAGCTGGCGCCGAACAGGCGTTCGAAGCCGGCCACGTGGTCCAGGTGCGCGTGGGTGATGAACAGCGCGCGCGGCATGGCGCCGTAGTGCGCCAGGTACGCGGTGAGGCCTTCTCCGCCGCAGTCGATGCTGAGCCAGGGTGCGCCGTCGCGCTCGATCGTGGCCATGGCCGAACCGAGCTCGACCGCGCCGGAATTGCCGACGCCGTGGAAGCGCAATGCCCACGTTCCGGTTTGGGTGCCGCTGGCGGCCATGTCAGATTCCCTGCAGCCAGGTCGCATCATAGGCGCGACGCAGGCGCGCGACGTCGTTCAGCACCTCGTCGGCCGGACGCTGCCCGCGCAGCTTCAGCAACGAACGCTGCAACCGGGCCAGGTTGCGTTCGCGCCAGGCGGTGGCCGGGATGCGGATGCTGCCTTTGTCGAAGTCGATCAGCCAGCCCTCGCCAGTGGCTGCGCCCGCCGGGCCCGCATCGAACAGGATGTTGTGCGCGTTGAGATCGGCGTGGTCCAGGCCGGCGCGATGGAAACGCGCGAGCAGCTCGCCGGTGGCTTCCCATGGCGCGCTGACCGGATCGTCCGCGG
>NZ_JARUVM010000157.1 GCF_029763755.1 Luteimonas sp. 8-5 | reverse complement strand
CCCGCATCGAACAGGATGTTGTGCGCGTTGAGATCGGCGTGGTCCAGGCCGGCGCGATGGAAACGCGCGAGCAGCTCGCCGGTGGCTTCCCATGGCGCGCTGACCGGATCGTCCGCGGCCAGCGCGGCCAGCGATCGCACGCCGGGCAGGCGTTCGAGCAGGATCGCGGCCCGATAGCCGGCGCCGCGGCGCCAGTAGCAGGCGGCGATCGGCCGCGGCACGGGCAGGCCGAGCGTGTGCAGGGCGCGGGTCAGGCGGAACTCGCTGAAGCTGCGGGTGCGGTCGGCGCCGTGCCAGGCGAACATGTCGCGGCTGATCCGTGCGGCCAGGCCACCGCGCAAATACTGGCGCAGCACTGCCTGGCCGAACGGCGCGTCCACGAACCACGCGCCGCCGCGCCCGCCGGAGGACACCGCCGAGGCACGTTCTCCCCACCACGCCGGGTCGAACCAGCCGGCCTGCGCTTGCTGCACGCGACGCGCGTCGAACAGAATCGCCCCATAGCCGGCGGGCCGTCCGTCGCGCCGATGCTCGAATGGCGTCAAGCTCTCGTTTGCGTCGAAGGCGACCATCCAGCGAGTCTAACAAGGGCATGACGACCGATTCCCACATCCCCGCCCCCCCGGCCTCGATCTGCCTGCTGCGGCTGTCGGCGCTGGGCGACGTCACCCACGTGCTGCCGCTGGTGCATACCCTGCGCCGGGCCTGGCCCGGGGTCGGGCTGACCTGGATCATCGGTCGCGGCGAGCACCGCCTGCTGGAAGGCCTGCCGGGCGTGGAGTTCATCGAGTACGACAAGCGCGAGGGCCTGGCCGGCATGCGCGCCCTGCGCCGGCGCCTGGCCGGGCGACGTTTCGATGCGCTGTTGCAACTGCAGGTGGCGGCCCGCGCCAACCTGCTGTCGGCCTTCATCCCGGCGCGCCGCCGCATCGGCTACGACCGCGCCCGTTCGCGCGACCTGCACGGCCTGTTCATCAACGAGCGCATCCCCGCGCGCAGCGGCGAACATGTACTCGATGCCATCGGCAGCTTCAGCGAGCCGCTGGGCCTGCGCCAGGACCATGTGGAGTGGCAGCTGCCGGTGCCGGAGGACGCGCACGCATGGGCCCGCGCGCAGTGGGACGACGATGGCCGCCGCGTGCTGGCGATCTCGCCGTGCTCCAGCCACGCGCTGCGCAACTGGCGTGCCGAGCGCCATGCCGCGGTCGCCAACCACGCCATCGCGCGCGGCTGGCGGGTGGTGCTGTGCGGCGGCCGCAGCCAGCTCGAACGCGACACCGCCGACGCCATCATCGCCGCGATGCCGCAGCCGCCGCTGGACCTGGTGGGCAAGGACACGCTCAAGCAGCTGCCTGCCCTGCTCGCGCGCGCGGACCTGCTGATGACGCCGGACTCCGGCCCGATGCACATCGCCAACGCGATGGGCACCAAGGTGCTGGGCCTGCACGCGGCAAGCAATGCGGCGCGCAGCGGGCCGTACTCGGACCGCCGCTACTGCGTGGACCGTTACGACGATGCCGCGCGCAGGTTCCTGGGCAAGCCCGCGTCGGAACTGCGCTGGGGCGCCAAGGTCGAGGTCGAGGGGGCGATGGACCTGGTCACGGTCGACGATGCCGTCGCCGCGTTCGAGCGTTACGCGGCAGGACCGCGCCCGTAGTCCTGGTAGGACTTCTCCTCGACATAGGTCGAGCCGAGGGCCAGGTTGATGTCCTTCTTGATCCGCGCGCGTTCGTCGTTCTCGACGTACACGCTGCGGGCCAGGGCGATGAACTCGTCGTCGAAGGCCTGCGCCTTCTCCTTGATGCGGATGTCGTCCTCGATCACCCACAGGCGCTCGTTGACCGCCTTGAGCCGTGCACGCAGTTCGACGACGTCGCCTGCCGCGGCCGGGTGCGCCATCCAGGTCTTCTCCAGCGCCGACAGTTCGGCGCGGACGTTGGCCAGCTTGGCCGGATCGGTCATGCGCTCGGACTTGATCTGCAGGATCGCGATCTTGTCGAGCAGCTCGCCGTAGGAGACTGGAACGAGGATTTCGGACATGCCGCCTCGAATCGTGGCGCTCGAATATGGCGGAGAGGGTGGGATTCGAACCCACGGTACGCTTGCACGTACGCCTGATTTCGAGTCAGGTACATTCGACCACTCTGCCACCTCTCCGGTGGGCCGCAAATGATACGGACCGCAGGCTCCGGCCACAAGCGCCACCCGGACCGGTTGTGGCGAGGCCGGCGGGACGCGATGATTGCGTTCACCCCGGAAAGACCTCCCCTCCTCGCCGCTGGGCTGCATGATCGAGTTCGGACACCTGACCCACGTCGGCTTGCGCCGCGAGCTGAACGAGGACACCTATTACGGCGACAGCGAACTGGGGCTGTGGCTGGTGGCCGACGGCATGGGCGGGCACGAGTACGGCGAGGTCGCCAGCGCCCTGGCGCGCGAGGCGATCGTGCGCGAGGTCAGGCGCGGAGCGCCGCTGGAACAGGCGATCCGCACCGCCGACGAGGACATCATCCGCGCCTCGCAGAAGCGCGGCGATGCCCTGCCCATGGGCACCACGGTGGTCGCGGCCCGGATCGCCGGGCGCCGCTTCGAGGTCGCCTGGGTGGGCGACAGCCGGGTCTACCTGTGGCGCGACGGCAAGCTCGCGCAACTGTCGCAGGACCACAGCTACGTGCAGGAGCTGATCGGCCGCGGCGCGATCAGCGTCGAACAGGCGCGCAGCCATCCGCACCGCAACGTGGTGACCCAGGCGCTCGGCGTGACCGATCCGCAGCAGCTCAACGTGGAGACGATGTCCGGCGACCTCGATGCGGGGATGCAGTTGTTGCTGTGCAGCGACGGGCTCACCGAGGAGGTCGACGACGCACGCATCGCGCGTGCGCTGGCCAACACCGACTGCAGCGCCCAGGAATGCGTCGACGAACTGGTCGCGGCCGCGCTCGATGGCGGCGGCTCGGACAACATCACCGTGGTGCTGGTCAGGCAGGGATAGCTTCGGCTTCCGCCTCGGGCGCGGCGACAGCCGCCCGGTCCCATACCGCATGGCCCGCCCGTGCGCGCAGCCTGGCCAGGCGTTCCTCGTGCGCGGCCAGGTCCGCGGCCGGCACCTGCACCCGCGGGCGCGGCGCCTCGGTTCCGGCCAGGCGTTCGA
>NZ_JARUVM010000156.1 GCF_029763755.1 Luteimonas sp. 8-5 | reverse complement strand
CGGCCGCCACCCATGCGGTGCAGCACCTGCGCCTGCCAAGCCACGCTGTCGGCGCGGCCGCGCAGGAACGAGGTTTCCGGCATGCGCGCGAACAACGCCGTGATCTCGTCGTCGTCCAGGCCTGCGTCGAGCAGGCGCGCGCGGGCGTGGCCGCGGGTCTCGGCGATGCGCTCCTCGGCATCCGGTGCGTTCTCCAGGCCACGGCGCAGGGCCAGGCGCGAGGCCGTGTACAGGTCCGCGAGCAGGCGGTCCTTCCACGCGTTCCAGAGCTTGGGCGAGGTGCCGGCGATGTCGGCGCAGGTCAGCAGGTACAGCAGGTCCAGGCGCTCGCGGTCGGCGACCTTCGAGGCGAAGCGGTGGATCACTTCCGGGTCGCTGATGTCCTGCTTCTGCGCGGTCACCGACATCAGCAGGTGGTGGCGCACCAGCCATGCGACCAGTGCGGTCTCGCCCTCGCTCAGTCCGTGCGCGGCGCAGAACTCGCGCGCGTCGACCTCGCCCAGTTCCGAGTGGTCGCCGCCGCGGCCCTTGGCGATGTCGTGGAACAGGCCGGCCAGCAGCAGCAGTTCCGGCTTGCGCAGGCGCGGCCACACGTTGTGCACGATCGAGAAGCGCGGATCGACGTTGCCCGAGGCGAAGCCGGCGATGTTCTTCAGCACCGCCATGGTGTGCTGGTCGACCGTGTAGACGTGGAACAGGTCGAACTGCATGCGCCCGGACACCTGGGCGAACGCGGGGATCCAGCGCGCGAGCACGCCCAGGCGGGCCATGCGCGTGAGCGTGGCCACCGGTTGCGGCCCGCGCAGCAGGGCCATGAAGCGCGTGCGTTGCGCTTCCGTCGCTCCGGCGTAATCGCCCAGCGCCGACAGCGATTCGGCCAGGGCGCGCGCGGTTTGCGAATGCAGGCCGCGCAACTCCGGATGCGCGGCCCAGGCTTCGAACAGCGCGAACACGTCGTCGATGCCGCGCGGCCATCCCGGCGAGATTGCGTGCAAATAACCGCGCTGCACCGCGAACCCCTCGACCAGCGGTTCCATGGGCGCATCGCCTTCGAGCTGTTCCTCGAAACGCTGCAGCAGGCGTTCGTTGATCCGCAGCACCAGCGCGGCGCTGCGGTAGAAGCCCTGCATCATCTGCTCGACGGCGAGGTTGCCGGCGTCGCCGGTGTGGCCCAGGCGTTCGGCCAGCGCCTTCTGGTAGTCGAAGCGCAGGCGCTCCTCGCGGCGGCCGGCGACCAGGTGCAGGCCCCAGCGCAGGCG
>NZ_JARUVM010000155.1 GCF_029763755.1 Luteimonas sp. 8-5 | reverse complement strand
GCGGTAGAAGCCCTGCATCATCTGCTCGACGGCGAGGTTGCCGGCGTCGCCGGTGTGGCCCAGGCGTTCGGCCAGCGCCTTCTGGTAGTCGAAGCGCAGGCGCTCCTCGCGGCGGCCGGCGACCAGGTGCAGGCCCCAGCGCAGGCGCGACAGGTCGCGGCGCTGGCGCTCGAGCGTGGCGTATTCGTCGGCGCCGAACTGCCCCAGCGCGACCAGCGGCTCCAGGCCGCGCGCGCCGAGCACGCGCAGCGCCATCCAGTGCAGGGTGTGCACGTCGCGCAGGCCGCCGGGGCCTTCCTTGATGTTGGGTTCCAGGTTGTCGGCGGTGTCGTCGAAGCGCGCGTGCCGCTCGCGCTGCTCCGCGCGCTTGGCCAGGAAGTACTCGCGCGGCGGCCAGGCATGATCCGGCGCGATCGCTTCCTGCAGCCGCGCCACCTCGGCGGCGTTGGTCTGCAGCGGACGCGCTTCCAGCATCGCGGTCAGCACGGTGATGTCGGCGGCCGCGGCCTCGCTGCATTCGGCCGCCGAGCGCACCGCATGCCCTACCGGCAGGCCGGCGTCCCAGAGCAGCGCGAACAGCCGCGCCAGCGCGTCGTGGCGGGCCTGCTGCGCGTCCGGTTCGGCCAACACCAGCAGGTCGATGTCCGAATGCGGGAACAGCTCGCCGCGGCCGTAGCCGCCGATCGCGAACAGGCCGATGTCCGTCGGCTCCTGGCCGATGCAGCGCTGCCAGGCCTGGCGCACCCACTCGTCGACGGCGCGCGTGCGTGCGGCCAGCAACCGGTCGATGTCCTCGCCGGCATCGAAGCGGGCGGCGAATGCGGCGTCGTCTCCGGCGAGCGCGGCGCGCGCCGCGGCAGCCCAGCCCGCGTCATCCGCCGGCCGGGGCTGGACGGCGCTCACAGGTCGTTGTCGTCGCCCGGCAGGCGGGTCAGGATCTCGACCCCGTCGGCGGTCACCGCCACGGTGTGCTCCCACTGCGCCGAGAGCTTGCGGTCCTTGGTGACCACGGTCCAGCCGTCGGGCAGCACCTTCGCGTAGCGGGTGCCCTCGTTGATCATCGGCTCGATGGTGAAGGTCATGCCTTCCTTCAGCACCATGCCCTGCCCCGGCTTGCCGTAATGCAGGACCTGCGGGTCGTCGTGGTAGACCTTGCCGATGCCGTGGCCGCAGTACTCGCGGACCACGCTGAAGCGCTCGCCCTCGGCGTACTGCTGGATGGCGTGGCCGATGTCGCCCAGGGTCGCGCCCGGCTTGACCGCGCGGATGCCGCGGAACATGGCCTCGCGGGTGGTCTCGACCAGGCGCCGCGCCATCACCGAGGGCTCGCCCACGTAGTACATGCGGCTGGTGTCGCCGTGCCAGCCGTCCTTGATGACGGTGACGTCGATGTTGACGATGTCGCCGTCCTTGAGGACCTTGCCCGGGCTGGGGATGCCGTGGCAGATGACGGTGTTCACCGAGGTGCAGACCGTGGCCGGGAAGCCGCGGTAGCCAACGTTGGCCGGGATCGCGTCCTGGACCTTGACGATGTGGTCGTGGCAGATCCGGTCCAGCTCGGCGGTGGTCACGCCGGGCTTCACGTACGGGGCCACGACCTGGAGCACCTCGGCGGCCAGGCGGCCGGCGACGCGCATCTTCTCCAGGTCGGCGGGGGTCTTGAGCTCGATCGACATCCGCCCATTATCCCCCTCGACGCAAGCCCCCGGAACCCCCTATAATCGACCGGTTCACCCTCCGGGGTGGCCGCCATGCCGGGCGACACCGGCAAATCCACACCTGTCGACAACCCCTGCGCCGGGGTGCTCCGCAAGGAGTTCGGACGCAGTGACGGCAGGGAGGCCCAACCCCGGGATCCATCGCCTGCCCTCGCGGCCGGCGAACCGTCCACACCTTTCCGGACGGCGGATTCCATTATCGGAGCAACAGCAATGCCCCAGATCACCATGCGCCAGATGCTGGAAGCCGGCGTTCACTTCGGCCACCAGACCCGCTACTGGAACCCGAAGATGGCCCCGTACATCTTCGGCGCCCGCGGCAAGATCCACATCATCAACCTCGAGAAGACCGTGCCGCTGTTCGGCGACGCGATGAACTTCATCTCGGGCATCGCGCAGAAGCGCGGCATGATCCTGTTCGTCGGCACCAAGCGTTCGGCCCGCGACTCGGTCAAGGAAGAAGCCGAGCGTTGCGGCATGCCGTACATGACCCAGCGCTGGCTGGGCGGCACCCTGACCAACTTCGCCACGGTGAAGAAGTCGGTCGGCCGCCTCAAGGAGCTGGAAGCCGCCGAGACCGACGGCACCTTCGAGAAGCTGGTCAAGCACGAAGTGCTGGGCCTGCGCCGCGAGCGCGACAAGCTCGAGGCCTCGCTGGGCGGCATCAAGGACATGAACCGCCTGCCCGACGCGCTGTTCGTGATCGACATCGGCCACGAGGACATCGCGATCAAGGAAGCCAAGAAGCTCGGCATCCCGGTCATCGCCGTGGTCGACACCAACTACGATCCGGCCCTGGTCGACTACCCGATCCCGGGCAACGACGACGCCATCCGTGCCGTGCAGCTGTACGCGCGCGCCGCTGCCGATGCCGTGCTCGAGGGCAAGGCTGCCGCCCCGCAGGCCGCCAGCGTGCGCGAGGAAGAGTTCGGCGGCGACGCCGACGGCGACAAGCCGGCCCGCCGCGCCCCGCGCAAGGCCCCGGCGAAGAAGGCCGCCAAGGCCGACGACGCCCCGGCTGCAGAGGCGCCCGCCGCCGACGCCCCGGCCGCCGAATAAAACCGAAGGAGAAGATCCCCCATGGCAGAAATCACCGCATCGATGGTCAAGGAGCTGCGCGAGCGCACCGGGGCCGGCATGATGGAGTGCAAGAAGGCGCTCACCGAGAACAACGGCGACATCCAGGCCGCCGCCGACTGGCTGCGCAAGACCGGCCTGGCCAAGGCCGACAAGAAGGCCAACCGCGTCGCCGCCGAAGGCCGCATCGCGATGGCCCAGGCCGCCGGCAAGGCGGTCCTGGTCGAGATCAACTCCGAGACGGACTTCGTCGCCAAGGACGCGAACTTCCTGGCCTTCACCGAGGAAGTGGCCAAGACCGCGCTCGACAGCGGCGCGCAGGACGCCGAGGCGCTGAAGGCCGCGAAGATGGGTGCCGGCACGGTCGATGAAGCCCGCCAGGGCCTGGTGGCCAAGGTCGGCGAGAACGTGCAGGTGCGTCGCGTGGCGCGCATGGAAAGCGCCGGCAACACCATCGGCGCCTACGTCCACGGCGGCCGCATCGGCGTGCTGGTCGAGGTCAAGGGCGGCAACGAGGAACTGGCCCGCGGCCTGGCGATGCATGTCGCGGCGATGAACCCGCCGTACATCTCGCCCGCCCACGTGCCGGCCGACTTCGTCGCCCGCGAGAAGGAGATCGCGCTGGCCCAGGTCAAGGATTCGGGCAAGCCCGCCGAGATCCTGGAGAAGATGATCTCCGGCAAGATCGCCAAGACCCTGGCCGAGATCAGCCTCACCGGCCAGCCCTACGTGCTCGACACCAACGTCACCGTGGAGGCCGCGCTCAAGGCCGCCGGCGGTGCCGAGGTGCTGTCGTTCGTGCGCCTGGCCGTGGGCGAAGGCATCGAGAAGCAGGCCGACGACTTCCACGCCGAAGTCATGAAGCAGGCCGGCTTGGCCTGACGCAGGCAGTGGGAGCGGCGGACGCCGCGATCCACGAACGAAAAAGCCCGCGAGCGATCGCGGGCTTTTTCATTGCCACGGGAACCTGCTCAGTCGCTCTGCCCTACCCGCCGGTCCACCGGGAGCCGCGTCGGCCAGCCACCGGCCATCGCCTGGTACAGGGCGACTGCGCTGACCGCGGTGCGGGTGCGCGCCGCGGCGAAGGCATCCTGCGCCTGGAGGCGGGTGCGTTCGGCATCGAGCACTTCGAACAGGTCGGTCGCACCGGCCTCGAAACGCACGTGTGCCAGTTCCGCGGCGCGGGCGCTGTCGTTGGCGGCATTCTGCAGGTGCGCATCCTCGACCCGTGCACGCGCGTGGCGCACCAATGCGTTCTCGGTGTCCTCCAGCGCGCGCAGCACGGTCTGCTCGTAGCGCGCCAGCGCGCCGGCCGCGCCGGCATCGGCGGCGGCGATGCGTGCACGCACGCGGCCGACGTCGAGGAACGACCAGTCCACGCCGAGCGCGACCAGGCGGGTTTCGCTGTCGCGTTCGAACAATGCACCCGTGTCGATGGCCTGGCTGCCGATGA
>NZ_JARUVM010000154.1 GCF_029763755.1 Luteimonas sp. 8-5 | reverse complement strand
GTTGCCTTGCCGGCGCCGGAAGCGCCGGCCGGAGGCGGCGTGCCGCCCTCGACCTGGCCGGGACGGAACGCGAGCATGCGCAACACGGCCATCTCGAAACCGGCGCGGGCGCTGGGCGCATACGGCAGGTCTCGGCGTGCGTTGAGGGCCATCTGGTACCAGAGCTGGACCAGCTCGGGGCGGGTCGCGGCGGCGATCGCATCGATGTCCACGCCAGCGCCGTCTACGCCGGCGCCCGGCACCAGCTGCCGCACCTGGACGTGGTGCAGGGCTTCGGCCAGCGCGTCGAGCACGCTGTTCCAGTCGGGCGCGAACTCGGCCAGCGTCGCCACCTCCTGCAACAGCAGCGCGCCATCGCCCGCGGCCAGCGCGGACAGCAGCGCGCCGATGCGCGAGCGGTCCACGCTGCCCAGCATCGCCGCCACGCCCGCATCCTCGAGCTTGCCGGCACCGGCCGCGGCGCCGGTGTAGGCCAGGGCCTGGTCGAGCAGCGACAGTCCGTCGCGCAGGCTCCCGTCCGCGGCCCGGGCGATCTGCCGGATGGCACCGGGATCGGCGGCGATCTGCTCGGCATCGAGGATCTTCGCCAGCTGGCCGGCGATCTGGTCCTCGTCCAGGCGCTTGAGGTTGAACTGCAGGCAGCGCGACAGCACCGTGACCAGGAGCTTTTCAGGGTCGGTGGTGGCGAACAGGAACTTGACGTGCTCCGGCGGCTCCTCGAGCGTCTTCAGCAGCGCGTTGAACGCCGGCTTGGACAGCATGTGCACTTCGTCGATCAGGTAGACCTTGTAGCGGCCGCGCGAGGGCATGTACTGCGCGCTCTCGATCAGGTCGCGGACGTTGTCCACGCCGGTGTTGGAGGCGGCGTCGATCTCGAGCAGGTCGATGTAGCGGCCGGCATCGATGGCCTGGCAGGTCTCGCACTCCCCGCAGGGCTCGGCCGAGGTGCCGCGCTCGCAGTTCAGGGACTTGGCGAAGATCCGGGCGATCGTGGTCTTGCCGACGCCACGGGTACCGGTGAACAGGAAGGCATGGTGGACGCGGCCGGTGTCCAGGGCGTTGGCCAGGGCACGGACCACGTGCTCCTGCCCGACCAGCTCGGAGAACCGCTTCGGGCGCCACTTGCGGGCTAGGACGAGATAGGACATGGCCCATTCTGACATGACCGGGTAGAATTGCCGGCCCTGAATGGCGCCTGCGGGCGGCATGAACGGGTCCAGCGGAGAGGTGTCCGAGTGGTTGAAGGAGCACGCCTGGAAAGTGTGTAAGCGTCTAAACCGCGCTTCGGGGGTTCGAATCCCCCTCTCTCCGCCAAGCTTTGCACAGCAAGTCTCCATGGTGGCCCCGTCGGCCCCTCGCGACGCTAGGTCGAAAACCCCGCCAGGGCCGGAAGGCAGCAACGGTATCGATCGACGCGGGCGCCGAGGCAAGTTGGCGGGGCCATCGCCATTTCAATCTCAGGTCGCGGCAGGAATCGCCTGCTGCACTGCCAGCGTGCGCGGGTCGCCGGCACGCCCGACCACGGCAAAGCCATACCCGTTCCGGTACCAGTAGCGCAACGCGAGGCCATCGTCGCGGCGACTGCCGCGCGCATCGGCGAAGCGCGTGCTCGGGCGCACGTAGAAGCTGATCCGTCGTCCTTCGGCATCCTGGTACATCAGCATCGCCGCGGCACCTTCGGGCGTGGCGAGCATGCGTCCGCCAAGCAGCGCGAAACCGTAGGGCTGGAGGTCGGGCAGCGCCATCGGCCGACCCAGGCGTGCCGACAGCCACGCCTGCAGTTCCTCGCCACGAGCGGCGTCCATCTCGACCGGACGACTGCGATCGGTGGCGAATATGCGGTATGCGGCTATGGCGTCTTCCATCGGCGGCGCGGCAGCCGCGATCCGCGCGGACTTTGCCTGCCAGCCGCCCACGCCGCCCAGGCCAAGCGCGAGCACCAGCGAGGCGCACAGCACGAACCGGTGTCGTATCCGCTTGCGGCGATTGCGCCGGATCGAGGCCGGGTCCAGCCGCGGATTCGGCGGCAACGCCAGGCCACCGGCCAGCGCCGCGCGCAGTTCACGATCGACATCCGCCTGCGAAGTGTCGTCATCGGGAGTCTGCTCGTTCATCCGATCCTCCGTAGCCGGGCGCCACCGGGTTCGTCGCCGGTGAGCTTGCGATACGCGGCACGCGCACGATGCAGCCGCGACATCACGGTGCCCACCGGCACGCCCAGCGCGTGCGCGGCTTCCTCGTAACCCAGTCCCTCCACCACCACCACAAGCAGTACCGCCCGGTGATCGACGGCCAATGCAGCGAACGCCTGCAGCGACGACCGCGCCACGAAGGTGTCCTCCGCCGATGGCACGGTGGTGCCCGGCTCGGCACCGAATGCCTCGAGCACCCGTCGCCAGCGTCCCGCGCGCCGGCACTGGTCGAGGAACCTTCGGTGCAGGATCGAGAACAGCCAGGCTTTCAGGCCGGCGTCGCCTCGATAGGTGGACCAGCGCGACAGCGCCCGCTCCACGCTGGCCTGCACCAGGTCGTCGGCATCGCTTGGGTCGCGCACCAGCGTCAGCGCGAACCGCCGCAGCGATGGCAACAGTGCGCGCAGTTCGTCGTCGTCGATCGCATTCATGGAGGATGAAATCCTTGCCGTGTCCTGGGTACGACGCGCGAGGGCGGCGTTTATTCCCGTGGAATAAGCCGCCGTCCCGGACGTCCAACTGTCATCGAACGCCACGCAGGAGCCACGATGACGCCTCCCACCCCGCCACCGCAACCACCACGGCCATTCCGCACGATCGCCCGCCTGGCCCTGATCGCGTTCACCGTCGGCACGATCGGCCTGGCCTTTGCCTGGACCGCCGGCTGGCTGTCTCCCGCACGCCTTTCCGGAGCCGACGTGGCCGATGTACTCGAGCAGCACAACGGCGAGCACCCCGGGTTCCGGCGCGCCCACGAGAAGGGCACGTGCGTCATCGGTCATTTCGACAGCAACGGCCGCGGCCAGGCACTGTCGAAAGCCGCGGTGTTCGCGCCCGGGCGCACGCCTGTGTTCGGCCGCTTCGCGCTGGCCGTGGGTTCGCCATATGCCCCCGACGGCGTGCCTGCGCCGCGCAGCCTGGCCCTGGACCTGACGGCCGCCGACGGCAGCACCTGGCGCATGGCAATGAACAGCGTGCCGCTGTTTCCCGTTGGCAACGTACGCGATTTTGTGGCGTTGCAACGGGCAACAACCCCGGATCCGGTGACCGGAAAGCCCGCCCGCCAAAAGGTGGCCGCATTCTTGGCCGCACACCCGGAGACCCGCGCCTTCAATGCGTTCATGGCATCGCGCCCGATTCCATCGAGCTTTGCCAACGGTAGCTACCACTCGATCAACGCCTTCCGTTTCATCGCCGCAGACGGCGTCGCGCGCGTGGTGCGCTGGTCGATGCTGCCCAAGGCCGCCTTCACCGCGCTCGACCGCAGCCGTTTCGATGCGCTCAACGAGCGTGACCGCGACTTCCTGTTCAACGACCTGGCCGCACGCCTGCGGCAGGGACCGCAGCGTTGGCACCTGGTGGTCACCCTGGCCGCCGCCGGCGACCGCAGCGACAACGCCACCATCCAGTGGCCGGAGACGCGCGAACGCGTCGACGTCGGCGTGCTGGTGATCGAGCAGGCGCTGCCAGAATCAGCCGGCCCATGCCGCGACATCACCTTCGATCCGCTGGTACTGCCATCGGGCATTGCCGCCTCCGACGACCCCTTACTGGCGGCCCGTTCGGCCGTCTACGCCGCTTCGCTGCGACGGCGCTCCGGCGAAGGAGCTCCGCGATGAAGACGCCGGGCAATCGCTTCGACCCGAAGGCGCGCCTGCTGCACTGGCTGATGGCGCCGCTGGTGCTGGCGATGCTGTTCATCGGCATCGGCATGGTGTCCACGACGTCGACGGCCTATGCGCTGCTGCTTGCCATCCACAAGCCGCTGGGCGCCATCCTGCTGGTACTGGTGCTGTTGCGCATCATGGTGCGGCTGCGCCATCGGCCGCCGCCGTTGCCCGCCGACATGCCGCGCTGGCAACAACGCGCCGCCCTGCTGTCGCACTGGCTGTTGTATGCGTTGCTGCTGGCGATGCCGCTGGTGGGCTGGGCGATGCTGTCGGCGGCGGGCTATCCGGTGGTGATGCCGATCGCGCCGCACGACCCGGCCTTGTTCGCATGGCTGCGCAGCGCGCATCATTGGCTGGCGTTGTTGCTGTTCGCCGTGATCCTGCTGCACCTGGCAGCCGCGCTGTTCCACGGACTGGTCCGGCGCGACGGTGTGCTGTCGAGCATGGCGTCGTGGCAACGGCGCGAGGACGACTGAGGAGTCCAGCATGTCGAGGAGCCTGCCATGGCGGTCTCGCTGAAGCGGGCCTACGAACCACCTTTGGATGCGGACGGCACGCGGGTGCTGGTCGATCGGCTGTGGCCGCGCGGGGTGACGAAGGCGAAGGCCGCGATCGACGTCTGGTTGAAGGACGTGGCGCCATCGACGCAACTGCGCAAATGGTTCGGACACGATCCCGAGCGCTGGGTCGAATTCCAGCAGCGCTACCGCGCCGAGCTCAAGGGCAGTCCTGTCTTGGCCGAGCTGCGCAAGCTCGCGCGCCAGGGGCATGTCACCCTGGTGTATTCGGCGAAGGACGAACTGCACAACGATGCGGTGGTGCTGGCAAAACTGCTGCGCAGGTGAGCCGGGTTCAGTCCGGATGCAGCCAGCCGGCATCGCCTTCGACGTAGCGTTCGTGCTTCCAGATCGGCACGCGCGATTTCACTTCATCGATGATGTGGCGGCAGGCGGCGAATGCGGGCTCGCGATGGGCAGCGGTCACGCCGACCCAGACGGCCAGTTCGCCGATGGCCAGGTCGCCGGTGCGATGCACGCAGGCCGCATCGAGGATGTCGAACCTGGCCATCGTTTCGGCGAGGATCGCCTCCCCTTCGCGCAGCGCCAGCAGCTCGTAGGCCTCGTAGCGCAGTCCATGCACGCTGCGGCCGTCGTTGTGGTCGCGCACCCAGCCTTCGAAGCTGGCGTAGGCGCCGACGCGCGCGTCGAGCAGGCCCGCACGCAGCGTGGCGGTGTCGAACGGAGTCGGCGACAGCGCGAAGCGCGGCATTCAACCCCCCGACACGGGCGGGATGAAGGCGACTTCGCAGCCGTCGCGCAACGGATCGGTCCATTGCGCGAACGCGCCGTCGACGGCCACGCGCAGCCGTTCGCGCGGCATGGAGAAGCCGTGCCTTGCCTGCAGCGAGGCATACAGGCCCGTTGCATCGACGGCGGGCGTCTCGACCGTCTCCTCCGCAGTACCGACCGCATCGCGCAGGCTGGCGAAATAGAGCACCTTCACCTTCATCGCGCCTGCCGTCATCGGGCCCGCTCGCCGAAATCGCGCTTGCCGCCGCGCTTGCCCAGCAGCTTCGCCGGGCCGAGCACGATCGCGTGCGACAGCGCCTTGCACATGTCGTAGACGGTCAGCGCGGCGACCGTCGCGCCGGTCAGCGCTTCCATCTCCACGCCGGTGCGATGGGTGGTCTTCACCGCGCACTCGATCCGCAATTCACGTTCGCCGTGCCAGGCGATCGCGATCCGGCAGCCTTCGACCGGCAGCGGATGGCAGAAGGGAATCAGCTCGTGGGTGCGCTTGACCGCCATGGTGCCGGCCACGATCGCGGTCTCGACGATGCCGCCCTTGGCGCTCTTCAGGCCGCTGGCGCGCAATTGCGTCGCCACCGCCGCCGGGAAACGCACCCGGCATTCGGCGACCGCTTCTCGCGCGGTCGCCGGCTTTTCCGAAACATCCACCATCGCCGGCATGCCGTGCCTGTCCAGGTGCGTCAGTTTGCCCTTGCCCGCCATCAGCCCCCCACCAGGAACATTTCCACCCGCCGCCGCGACCGCGCCTCGTCGCTCGTGCGCGCGGCGCTGCGCAGTTCGCTGTAGCGGTCGTCGCGCGCGCGCCACAGCGCCGCGACCCGTTCG
>NZ_JARUVM010000153.1 GCF_029763755.1 Luteimonas sp. 8-5 | reverse complement strand
CGCTGACCGGCGCGCAGGCGCGCGTGTTCGAGCAGGTGCGCGCCGACCTGGCGTTGCCGCGGCCGATGCTGCGCCTGGTGCAGGGCGACGTGGGCAGCGGCAAGACCGTGGTCGCGGCGCTGGCGGCGATGCTCGCGATCGGCAGCGGTCGCCAGGCGGCGTTGATGGCGCCGACCGAGCTGCTCGCCGAACAGCATCTGGCGAACCTGCGCGCATGGCTGGAACCGCTGGGCGTGCGCGTGGCCTGGCTCGCCGGCAAGGTCACCGGCAAGGCACGGGCGAAGGTGCTGGCGGATGTCGCCACGGGCGAAGCGCAGATGGTCGTCGGCACCCACGCCCTGATGCAGGAGGGCGTGGTGTTCGCCAACCTCGCGCTGGCGATCGTCGACGAGCAGCATCGTTTCGGCGTGCACCAGCGGCTGGCGTTGCGCGACAAGGGCGCGGACGGCAGCGGCGTGCCGCACCAGCTGGTGATGACCGCCACGCCCATCCCGCGCACCCTCGCGATGACGGCGTACGCCGACCTCGACGTGTCCGCCATCGACGAGTTGCCGCCCGGGCGCACGCCGGTGCAGACCGTGGCACTGAGCGCCGAGCGCCGTCCCGAGCTGGTCGAGCGCATCCGCGCGGCCTGCGCCGAAGGCCGCCAGGCGTACTGGGTCTGCACCTTGATCGACGATTCCGACGAAGTCGAGGCGCAGGCGGCGCAGACCACCCACGACGCGCTGTCGGCGGCGTTGCCCGGCCTGCGCATCGGCCTGGTGCACGGTCGCATGAAGGCGTCGGCGAAGCAGGCGGCGATGCGCGCGTTCAAGGACGGTGCGATGGACCTGCTGGTCGCGACCACGGTGATCGAGGTCGGCGTCGACGTGCCCAACGCCTCGCTGATGATCATCGAGAACGCCGAGCGCCTCGGCCTGGCCCAGCTGCACCAGCTACGCGGCCGGGTCGGGCGGGGCAGTGCCGCGTCCAGTTGCGTGCTGCTGTACCAGGCGCCGCTGTCGGCGCTGGCCCGGCAGCGCCTGGAAACCATGCGCTCGACCAGCGACGGCTTCGAGATTGCCGAACAGGACCTGGCGCTGCGCGGCCCGGGCGAATTGCTGGGCACTCGCCAGACCGGTCTGGCCGGCTTCCGCGTCGCCGACC
>NZ_JARUVM010000152.1 GCF_029763755.1 Luteimonas sp. 8-5 | reverse complement strand
CTGGAAACCATGCGCTCGACCAGCGACGGCTTCGAGATTGCCGAACAGGACCTGGCGCTGCGCGGCCCGGGCGAATTGCTGGGCACTCGCCAGACCGGTCTGGCCGGCTTCCGCGTCGCCGACCTGGCGCGCGACGCCGGGATGCTGCCGCAGGTCCACCTGCTGGGCGACCGGCTGCTGGCCGAGGCGCCGGCCACCGCCGACCTCCTGGTCTCCCGCTGGATCGGCGGCGCCGCCCGCTACGCGGCGGCCTGACCCGTACAATCGGTGCATGCCCAGAATCCCCCTCCTGATCGACACCGATCCCGGCGTCGACGACGCCCTGGCCCTGTTGATGGCGTTCAACGACCCCGGCCACGAGGTGGTCGGGCTTACCGTCTGCGCCGGTAACGTCGGACTCGAACACACCGTGGCCAACGCGCTGAAGCTGTGCGAGGTCGTCGGCCGCGACGACGTGCCGGTCTTCGCCGGTGCCGATCGGCCGCTGCTGCATCCGGCCGGGGACGCCGGATACATCCATGGCCGCGACGGGTTCGGCGAAGCCGGGCTGGCGCCCGCCGCGCGTGGCGCCCGGGACGAGCACGCGGCGCTGGCCATCCTGCGCCTGTCGCACGAGCACGCCGGCCGCCTGCTGCTGGTGGCGCTCGGCCCGCTGACCAACCTGGCCCTGGCGCTGCGGCTCGACCCGACCCTGCCGCAGCGGGTGGCGCGTTGCGTGGTGATGGGCGGGGCGGTGACCGGCAAGGGCAACGTCTCCGACGTGGCCGAATTCAATGCCTGGTTCGACCCCGAAGCGGCACGGATCGTGTTCGAGGCCTTCCCCAGGGTGGAGCTGGCCGACTGGGAGGTGGTGCTGCGCCATCCGCTCGGGGTGGCCGACACGGAGGCCTGGATGCGCGCGCCAGGTCCGCGGGCGGCGTTCTATGCCGCCATTTCCCGGTTCACGCTGGACTGGTGGCGCGAGCGCGGGCATGCGGAGTGGTGCTGCGCCGATGCCGTGGCCATGGCCCTGGCGCTGGAGCCGGGCTCGGCCGCGCCGCTGGAGGAGCGCCCGATGGCCGTGGAACTGGCCCATGGGCCGGGCCGCGGGGCCACCGTGGTGGACTGGGAGCGTTCCGGCGCGGGTCCCGACAACGTCGCGATCCTCATGGACTACGACCAGGCTCGTTTCGAGGCCCTGGTCCGCGGCGCCCTGGCCGGCTTGCACGAAGGCCCCGCCGGCGGCTAAAATACCCGGCTTACTCCCGCAAAACGCCCCCGGTGCGACCATGAAGGCCGATATCCATCCCGATTACCACGAAGTCGTGTTCCAGGACGTGACCTCGGACTTCCGGTTCCTGACCCGTTCGACCCTCACCAGCAAGGAGACGGTCAAGTGGGAGGACGGCAACGAGTATCCCCTGGTCAAGGTGGACATCTCGTCGGCCACGCATCCGTTCTATACCGGCCAGAACAAGATCATGGACACCAGCGGCCGCATCGACAAGTTCAAGAAGCGCTACACCAAGTAAGCGCCGGCGAGTCGGCGCGAACGCAGTGCCGGACGGCCGCCCCAGGGGCGGCCGTTTGCGTTTTCTGCGATAATGGGCGGATTCCGATGACCCCCACACAAGCGCCGCCGATGAAGCCGCGGTGCGCATGCATCGAGGAGCCAGCGCAGTGTCCCAGAAGCCTTCCTTCGACCAGGTAACCCTGGCCGCCGCCGACAAGTCCGTGGTCCTCCCGGTGCAGGCCGGCACCCTCGGCAACCCGTGCATCGACATCGGCAGGCTGCCGAAGGAAACCGGCTGTTTCACCTACGATCCCGGCTTCGGCGCCACCGCGTCGTGCAAGTCGGCGATCACCTACATCGACGGGGACGAAGGCGTGCTGCTGTACCGCGGCTATCCGATCGAGCAGCTCGCGGCCAAGTCGAACTTCCTCGAGGTCGCCTACCTGCTGATGCACGGCGATCTGCCGACGAAGGGCGAGTTCGCGTCGTTCGAGAGCGACGTCACCCACCACACGATGATGCACGAGGCGTTCAAGAGCTTCCTCGGGGGCTTCCGCCACGACGCGCATCCGATGGCGATGCTGGTCGGCATGCTCGGCTCGATGGCCAGCTTCTACCACAACACCCTGGACCTGGACGATCCGGAGCAGCGCCGCATGGCCGCGGTGCGACTGATCGCCAAGGTGCCGACGATCGCGGCCGCCTGCTATCGCCACTCGATCGGCTGGCCGTTGAGGTACCCGCGCAACAACCTCGAGTACGTCGACCGCTTCCTGCACATGATGTTCGAGGTCCCCGCCGGCCCGCTCGAACTCAAGCCGGTCGCCGCGCGCGCGCTCGACCTGCTGTTCATCCTGCACGCCGACCACGAGCAGAACGCGTCGACGTCGACCGTGCGCCTGGTCGGCTCCACCGGCGCAAACCCGTACGCCTGCGTCGCCGCCGGCGTGGCCGCGCTGTGGGGCCCTGCGCATGGCGGCGCCAACGAGGCCGTGCTGAAGATGCTGGCCGAGATCGGCGACGCGAAGCACGTGCAGTCGGCGGTCGACAAGGCCAAGGACAAGGAATCGGGCTTCCGCCTGATGGGCTTCGGCCACCGCGTCTACAAGAACTTCGACCCGCGCGCCAAGATCATCCGCGAGATGTGCCACGAGGTGCTGGCCGAACTCGGCGTCAACGACCCGATGCTCGAGGTTGCGATGCGCCTGGAGGAAGCGGCGCTGAAGGACGACTACTTCGTGCAGCGCAAGCTCTACCCGAACGTCGACTTCTACTCCGGCATCATCTACAAGGCGCTGGGCATCCCGACCGAGATGTTCACGGTGATGTTCGCGATCGCGCGCACCGCCGGCTGGGTCTCGCACTGGCTCGAGCAGCAGGAAGACCCGGAAGCCCGCATCGGCCGTCCGCGCCAGATATACACCGGCCACGCCGCACGCGACTACGCCAAGCCCTGACCCGTGGGAGCGGCGGAAGCCGCGAATCAAAAGCCCCGCACGTGAGCGGGCGGTTGGCGACGTCGCCTTTCCAGCGTAAGCGTGCGAGGAACCCGCGTCGCGGCTGCCGCCGCTCCTACGGCAGGGCGGCTTCGTAGGCGGAGATTTCGTCTTCGGCCAGCAGCTGGCGCAACTGGGCCAGCGAAGCCCGCTTCATCGGGCGCTCGTCGACCCCCGACAGCGGCGCCTGGCGCAGGACCGCTTGAGGCAACACCGTCAGGTCGAACGTCAGGTCCTCCGCCGAGAACAACCACACCGGCGCATCCAGCTCGCGATGCGGATCCAGCCGCAGCCGGCGGCTGCGCGCCTCGGCCGGGATCGCGTGCTCGGCGAGGAAACGCGGCACCGCGTCCGCATCGTCCGCGTGCAGGTGCAGCGCGACCGGGCTGTTGGCGTCGGCGGTGCCGTCCAGGACGGTGCCGACCAGGCGCGGATCGAACCGGGCCAGGAACTCGAGCGCGCGTGCGGCGGCTTCGCGACGGGCGCGCAGCCCGGCCGCATGGGACTCTCCCGCGAACAGGCGCTGGTACTCGCGCAGCGCATCCTCGATCTCGCGGTTGCGCGGCAACGACGCGTCGTCGTGGATGCCCAGGCGGTCGGCGGCCTTGAGCTTGGCCTGGTGGTAGTCGCGGATGCCGCCTTCGGCCATCAGCCGGGCCGCCTCGTTGGCGAGGCGGTGGCGGCGTTCGCGGGTGCGGGTCAGCGCGTGTTCGTGCGCATAGCGGCGGGCGTGGGCATGGGGCATGTCGCGCTCTCCGGTCTCGCGGGATGTCTGCCGCGGCCCCGACTGTACTCCATGCCCCGTCAGAAGATGTCGAACGCCGCCTCGTCCTGCATGGCCGGATCCGGCTCGATGTAGGTCTCGGCCTCCATCCGCTCCAGGTCCTCGGCCTTCACCCACTCGCTGATGCCGGTGCTGCCGGCCGGCAGCAGCCGGCCGCCGGCATCCACTGCAACCTTGACCATGCCCTCGGGAGGCTCGTTCGGGGCGACCGGCCGGCCCTCGAGGGCGACGCGCATGTAGTCGATCCAGATCGGCAGCGCGGCCCGGCCGCCGTACTCGCCGTAACCGAGCGAGGTGAAATCGTCGCGGCCCACCCAGACGGTGGTGACGATGTCGCCGCCGAAACCGGAGAACCAGGCGTCGCGGTGCTCGTTGGTCGAGCCGGTCTTGCCGGCGATGTCCTCGCGCTTGAGCACCCTGGCGCGCACGCCGGTGCCGCGCTGGACCACGTCGCGCATCATCGACACCATCTGGTACGCGACGCGGGCGTCGATCGCGCGCGGCGCGAGCACCGCGTCGGACGCGGGCACGGTGGTCGCGGCCGACCGCGGCTTGCCGCGCGAGACCTCGCGCTCGGCCGGCGCCGGACCCGACGGGCCCAGGTTGAAGCCGGCCACCACGTTGGAGGCCTTGCGCGTGCTCGCCGTTCGGGCCGACGTGGACAGCGCGCAATCCGGGCAGGCGACGGCCGGCTCGGCGGCGAACAGCACCTTGCCGTCGCGGTCGCGGACTTCGTCCACGTACCAGGGAGTGACCTGGAAGCCGCCGTTGGGGAAGGTCGCGTAGGCGCCGGCCACCATCAGCGGCGGCAGCGACGCGGTGCCCAGCGACATCGACAGGTTCGGCGGCAGCATGTCCTTGTCGATGCCGAAATGCGCGATGTAGCGACGGGCGTAGTCGATGCCGATGGCGTCGAGCAGGCGCACCGAGACCAGGTTGCGCGACTGCACCAGTGCCTCGCGCAGGCGCATCGGGCCGGCGAAGTTGCCGGTGTCGTTCTGCGGGCGCCATTCGTTGCCGGCGCGGTCCTTGAACACCACCGGGGCGTCGAGCACGATCGAGGCCGGGGTGAAGCCACGCTCCAGCGCCGCTGCGTACAGGAACGGCTTGAAGCTGGAACCGGGCTGGCGCCGCGCCTGGGTGGCGCGGTTGAACTTGGTGCCCGCATAGCTGAAGCCGCCGACCAGGGCACGCAGCGCGCCGTTGTTCGGATCCAGCGACACCAGCG
>NZ_JARUVM010000151.1 GCF_029763755.1 Luteimonas sp. 8-5 | reverse complement strand
GCGCGCCGCGCGTTCGCGGCCACCCAGACCTGGGCGCACCGCGCGGGCGAGTTCGACGCGGCGCTGGCGACGCTGGCCGAGCCGCGCGTGAGCGTGGTCGTGCTGGCCTACAACAACCTGGCGCTGACCCAGGCCTGCCTTGCCAGCATCGAGGCGCACAGCGATTACCGAAATCTCGAAGTGATCGTCGTCGACAACGCCTCCAGCGACGGCACCGCGGACTGGCTGCGCGACTGGATCGATGCGCCATCGGCAGCCGGGCATCTGCGCCGCATCCTGCTCAACGAGGAAAACCTGGGCTTCTCCGGCGGCAACAATGTCGGCCTGCGCGCGGCCACCGGCGACTTCCTGGTACTGCTCAACAACGACACCTACGTGACCCCGGGCTGGGTGCGCGGCCTGTGCAACCACCTGCGCGAGGACCCGGGCCTGGGCCTGGTCGGCCCGGTGACCGACAACATCGGCAACGAAGCGCGCATCGAGCTCGCGTACGAAGACATGCCGGGCATGATCCGAGCGGCGGCGGGCTATACGCGCGCCCATCCCGGCGAGCGCTATCCGCTGCATACGGCGGCATTCTTTTGCGTGGCGATGCGCCGCGACACGTTCGAGCGCGTCGGCGACATGGACGAGTCCTTCGGCGTCGGCTTCTTCGAGGACGACGACTACTGCCGACGCGTGGAGCAGGCCGGGCTCCGCGTCGCCTGCGCCGAGGACGTGTTCGTGCACCACCACCTGTCGGCGAGCTTCGACGCGCTGGGCAGCGAGCGCAAGCGTGCCCTGTTCGAAGCGAACAAGGCCATCTACGAAGCCAAGTGGGGTCCGTGGGTGCCGCACGGATATCGCGTCTGATGCGGGAAGGACGGTTCACCGCCCCGCTGTGGTGGGCGTTGGCAGCCAGCGCGGTCCCGGTCGTGGCCTGTGCGTTGCTGGCGCTGGCGTGGGTCGACGTCGGCTATTCGCCATGGGCCATCGCCCTGGATGTCCTCCTGGTCTTCCCGGTGGTGCTGGGCAGCGCATTGGTGGCGCGATGGCACTGGCAGCCCTGGATCGCCGGCACCTGCCTTGCGGCGCTGTTCGTCGCGGGCTCCGCCTACAAGGTGGCGATGATGGGCGCGCCGCTGGCACCGGCCGATGCCGCGGCGGCGCTGGAGCTGCTGCAGGTGCTGCCGGGCTGGCGGCTGGTGATGGCGCTGGCGGCAGCGGTCGCCTGGACCGGCTTGCTGCTGTTGTCGCTCTGGCCGCGCAATGCCGCGCGCGCAGCCTGGCTCGCGTTGCCGCTGCTATGGACGGGCCTGCTGATGGCGTTGCCTGCACCGTTGCCGCGGCTGCTGCACTCGCTGGACGGTGCCGATGCGCCGCAGGGCAGCGCCCGCCTGCATGCGCAGGGCAGCATCGTCTACATGCTGCGGGCGGGGGCCGAGTATCGCGAGGAGATGGCCGAAGTACCGACGCGGGGCCAGGTGCGGGCGGCGCTCACTGCGCTTGGCATTCAGGAAACGACGCCTGCGCAGGCCTCATGGACCGCCACCCGCTCGATCCATGTCGTGCTGCTGGAGTCGTTGTGGGATGCGCGCCAGCTCGGCGCCTACCGGTTCTCCAGCCCGCCCATGGACCCGCGTTTCATCGCCGCATGGGAAGCCGGCGGTCGATCGGCCGTGCTGTCGCCGGTGCTGGGGGGTGCCACGGCCAATGCGGAGTTCGAGTTCCTGTGCGCGATGCCGGCGCTGCGTGCGTCGGTCGCGTTTGACGGCGCGCTGCGCAATCCGGTGCCGTGCCTGCCGCGGATCCTGCGCGACGCAGGTTACGGGACCGTCGCCATCCATCCTCATGTCGCGGGATTCTGGAATCGCGACGTGGCCTATCCGTTGCTTGGATTCGCGCACTACCGTCCGTTGGGCAGCTTCGCCATGGACGACATGGACGGGATGTTCCTCGCCGATGCGTCCACGTTCCGCCAGGTGGTCGAGTGGGATGCGGCAACGCAGGGCGGCGCCCGCTTCATCTGGCTGGTCAGCCTGGGCTCCCACTATCCGTACGCCCGCGATCGCAACGCGCGCCCGGACCTTGTGCAGGTGACGCCGTCCGCGCCGGTGCTGCAGGACTACGCCAACGCCACCCGCTACACGACCGCGGCCTTCATGGACTACGTCGAGTCGGTACTGACCCGGCAGCCTGACGCGCTGATCGTCGCTTTCGGCGACCACGCGCCGGTGCTGGGCACGGCCCCGGATCCGTTCGCCGCGTCTGGCATCGACGCGGGCGACGCCGCCGGCATGGTGCGGCTGTCGACGACGCCCCTGCTGGTGATCGACGGCCGCAACGGCGTCGTCGACATGGGCCAGTTGCCCCTGAACCAGCTTGCCCCGCGCATGCTGGCACTGCTGGGCGAAGGCCATCCGGTACTGCCGCAGGCGCCGTGGGTCCGTGCGCCGGGGACGATCGGCGATGAACGCCTGTTCCTCAACCATCTGCTGCATCGCAAGCGCGACGGCAGCTGGCAGGATTGCTCCGGTGCGGCCGGGTCGGCTTGCGACACGGTACGGAAAACCAGGGAGAGCCTGGTGACGGTGCGCGACGATCTGATCCGCGGCCACCAGTACGCGCTCCACTTGCTTGGCGTGCGCCATACTGGGCCGACCCGCATGGAGATCGCGCGCACGTTCGCGCCATGCATGCTGGAAGTGAAGGCCTGGGGTCCGCAGCAAACGGCAGCCGGCGTGCCATTCAACGCCCAGCCCGACGGTCACAGCGCGTTCTGGTTCAGCCTGCGGGAAGCCCGAGGCACGCCGCGGCTGCGGTTCGGTGACCAGGAAGCACCGTTCACGATCGCCGGCAAGGTCGCGTCGGCGGGATTCGCGTCCGTCCCCGCGCAGCCGGGGGACTATCCGATCACCTGGATTTGCGACGACGGCAACGAAGGCCGTATCGGCGACTTCAGGGTCCTGCCTGCAACCACTCCCTGACCAGACCCGCGATGCGGCCGGCAGTCTTGCCGTCGCCGTAGGGGTTGTGCGCGCGGGCCATGCGCGCATGCGCGTCCGGGTCGTCCAGCAGCTGCGACGCCTGGGTCACGATCGCGTCCGCGTCCGTGCCCACCAGGCGCACAGTGCCGGCCTCGACGGCCTCGGGGCGCTCGGTGGTATCGCGCAGCACCAGCACCGGCTTGCCCAGCGACGGCGCTTCCTCCTGGATCCCGCCCGAGTCGGTCAGGATCAGGTGCGCGCGCGCCATCAGGCGCACGAACGGGAGGTAGTCCAGCGGCGCGACCAGGTGCACGGCGTCGACGCCGCCGAGGATCCGGTTCACCGGCTCCTGCACGTTGGGGTTGAGATGCACGGGATACACGATCTCGACATCGCCGCGCGCCGCGAGCGTGCGCAGCGCCAGGCAGACCTGTTCGAAGCCGCGGCCGAAACTCTCTCGGCGGTGGCCGGTCACCAGCAGCAGCCGCTTGCCGGGATCCAGTGCGGGAAGGGCCGCATCCAGCGATGCCGCCAGCGCCGGATCGGCGTCGATGCGCGCGCTGACCTGCAGCAGCGCGTCGACGACGGTGTTGCCGGTGACGTGCACGCCGTCGCGGATGTTCTCTGCGGCCAGGTTCGCGGCCGAGGTCGGCGTAGGCGCGAAATGCAGGCTGGACAACGGCGAGGTCAGCCGCCGGTTCGCCTCTTCCGGCCACGGCGACTGCATGTTGCCGGTGCGCAGGCCGGCCTCGACATGGCCGACCGGAATGCGCGCCAGGAACGCCGCCAGCGAGGCGGCCAGGGTGGTGCTGGTGTCGCCGTGCACCAGTACCAGGTCCGGCCTGCGCCGTTCCAGCACGGTGGTCAGGCCGGTGAGGATGCGTGCAAACAGGTCGGGCAGGCGTTGGTTCGGCGCCATCAGGTCCAGATCGTCGTCGGGTACGATCCCGAACAGCTCCAGTACCTGGTCCAGCATCTGCCGGTGCTGGGCAGTGACCGCCACCCGTACCTCGAGATCCGGTAGTGCCCGCAACGCGGATACCACCGGCGCCATCTTGATGGCCTCCGGGCGGGTCCCGAACACCACCATCACCGACTTGGTCAAAGCGCGGCTTCCAGTTCCGGCAGCACGGTGAACAGGTCGCCCACGAGGCCGACGTCGGCGATCTCGAAAATCGGCGCGTCGGCGTCCTTGTTGATCGCCACGATCGTGCCGGCATCCTTGATGCCGGTCAGGTGCTGGATCGCACCGCTGATGCCGACCGCGACGTAGAGCTCCGGAGCGATGATCTTGCCGGTCTGGCCGACCTGCAGTTCGTTGGGCACGTAGCCGGCATCGACCGCGGCGCGCGAGGCGCCCACCGCCGCGCCGAGCCTGTCGGCGAACTTGTAGATGATGTCGAAGTTCTCCTTCGAGCCGACGCCGCGGCCGCCGGACACGACGCGCTTGGCGCTCTGCAGGTCGGGGCGGTCGGACTTGCCGGCGGCCAGGCCAACGTAACGCGTATGCGACGGCAGGGCGGCGTCGACGGATGCGGTTTCGACCGCGGCGCTGCCGCCGCGCGCGGCTTCCGGCCAAGAGGCGGTACGCACAGTGGCGACCACGGCGTGGTCGGCCGGCGCCTGCACGGTGACGATGGCGTTGCCCGCGTAGATCGGGCGCTTGAACACGTGGCTGGATTCGACCGCCATCACGTCCGACACCTGGGCCACGCCGAGCAGCGCGGCCACGCACGGCATCAGGTCCTTGCCGAAGGTGGTGGAGGGGCCGAACACGTGGCTGTAGCCGGCGGCGAGCTTCGCCACCTGCGGCGCCAGCACCTGCGCGACCGCGTTGGCGTTGGCGGCGTTGGCCACCGCGAGCACCTTCGACACGCCGGCGATCTGCGCGGCCTCTGCCGCAACCGCCGAGGGATCCGCGGCGAGCACGACGACGTCAATGGATTCCGGGGACAGCGCCTGCGCGGCCGACACGCAGCGTGCCGTGGCCGCGTTGAGCTTGCCGTCCAGGTGTTCGGCGACGATCAGAACCTTGGCAGTCATTACAGCAACCCCTTCTGCTTGAGCACGGCGACCAGTTCGGCCGCGTCCTTGACCATCACGCCGCGGCTGCGTTTGGCGGGCGGTGCGTAATGTGTGGTCTCGAGCATGTCGCCGTCCTCCACGCCGAGGTCGGCGAACGCGATGGTTTCCATCGGCTTGGACTTGGCCTTCATGATGTCGGGCAGCTTGATGAAGCGCGGCTCGTTCAGGCGCAGGTCGGTGGTGATCACGGCCGGCAGGTCGACCTCGAGCGTTTCCAGCCCGGCGTCGACTTCGCGGGTGACGGTGGCCTTGCCGTCGGCGACTTCGAGCTTCGAGGCGAACGTGGCCTGCGGGCGGCCCCACAGCGTCGCGAGCATCTGCCCGGTCTGGTTGGCGTCGTCGTCGATGGCCTGCTTGCCCAGGATCACCAGGTCCGGCTGTTCCTTCTCGATGAGCTTGAGCAGGGCGCGGGCGGCGGTGAGCGGCTGCAGCGCACGGTCGGAGACCACGTGGATGGCACGGTTGGCGCCCATGGCCAGGCCGTTGCGCAGGTGCGCCTGGGCGTCGGCCGGCGCGATCGTCGCGACCACGACTTCGGTGGCAATGCCCTTGTCGCGCAGGCGCAGGGCTTCTTCCAGCGCGATTTCGTCGAAGGGGTTGGCCGACAGCTTGACGCCGTCGGTGACCACGCCCGAGCCGTCGGGCTTGACCTGGATGCGGACATTGAAGTCCACCACGCGCTTGTATCCGACGAGGATCTTCATCGTCCTGGGGCTTCCGGATGCGGGGAAACCCTCATTTTACCGCACCCGGGGGGCTAGAATCCCGGGATGCCGACACCCGCGTTGTCCCACCTCGACCGCCTCGAGGCCGAAAGCATCCACATCCTGCGCGAGGTCGCGGCCGGGTTCGCCAACCCGGTGATGCTGTACTCGGTGGGCAAGGACAGCTCGGTGCTGCTGCACCTGCTGCTCAAGGCCTTCTACCCGGCCCGGCCGCCGATCCCGCTGCTGCACGTGGACACCACGTGGAAGTTCCGCGAGATGATCGCCTTCCGCGATCAGCGGGCGGCGCAGACCGGGGTGGAGCTGCGCACCTGGACCAACCCGGACGGGCTGGCCCGGGGGATCGGCCCGATCAGCCACGGGGCCACGGTCCACACCGACGTGATGAAGACCCAGGCGCTGAAGCAGGCGCTGGACCACTGGGGGTTCGATGCGGCCATCGGCGGGGCCCGTCGCGACGAGGAGAAGTCGCGGGCCAAGGAGCGCATCTTCAGCTTCCGCAACGCCCAGCACCGCTGGGACCCCAAGCACCAGCGCCCGGAGCTGTGGAACGTGTACAACACGCGCATCCACAAGGGCGAGTCGGTGCGGGTGTTCCCGATCTCCAACTGGACCGAGCTGGACGTGTGGCTGTACATCTACCGCGAGGCCATCCCGGTACCGTCGCTATACCTGGCCGCGCCGCGGCCGGTGGTCGAGCGCGACGGCGCGCTGATCCTGGTCGACGACGAGCGCCTGCCGCTGCGCGCAGGCGAGACCCCGCAACTCAAGCAGGTGCGCTTCCGCACCCTGGGCTGCTATCCGCTGACCGGCGCGATCGAGTCCGGTGCCGACACCCTGGAGAAGATCATCGCCGAGATGCTGGTGGCCACCACGTCCGAGCGCCAGGGGCGGGTGATCGACCATGATCCGGCCGCCTCGATGGAGAAGAAGAAGCAAGAGGGTTATTTCTGATGGCGGCGGGAATCGGGAGCCGGGAGCCGGGAGCCGGAACAGCGGAAGCCACGGTGGCCGCATATCTGGAGCAGCATGAATCGAAGGGGCTGCTGCGGTTCATCACCTGCGGCAGCGTGGACGACGGCAAGAGCACGCTGATCGGGCGGTTGCTGCACGACACGAAGCTGCTGCTGGACGACCAGGTCAGCGCG
>NZ_JARUVM010000150.1 GCF_029763755.1 Luteimonas sp. 8-5 | reverse complement strand
GTCTCAAGTCGCTGGTCGGTCGCGGGCCGCGTTCCGGGCACTAGCCGCACCGCTGCCCCGCGATAGAATCCGGGCATGGCCGTCCTCCGCTTCGACAACGTCAGCAAGCAGTATCCGGGCGGGCACGCCGCCCTCAGCGACGTCAGCTTCGAAGTCCGGGCTGGCGAAATGCTGTTCGTCACCGGGCATTCGGGTGCCGGCAAGAGCACCCTGCTCAAGCTCATCCACCTGTCGGAGCGGCCCAGCCGCGGCGCCGTCCTGTTCGGCGAGCGCAACCTGCTCAGGGTGCGTGGCCGTCGGGTGCCGCTGCATCGGCGCGAAGTGGGCGTCGTGTTCCAGGACCATCGCCTGCTGGCCGATCGCACGGTGCAGGAAAACGTCTCGTTGCCGCTGATCCTGCGCGGCATGAAGCGCGCCGAGATCGGCAAGCGCGTGCGTTCGATCCTCGAACGGCTCGGCCTCGGCGCCCGCGAACGCGCGCTGCCGACGCAGTTGTCGGCAGGCGAGCAGCAGCGCGTCGGCATCGCCCGTGCCCTGGTCGGCGAGCCGCGCCTGCTGGTGGCCGACGAGCCCACCGGCAACCTCGATCCCACCCTGTCCGCGGAAATCATGGCCCTGTTCGCCGAACTGCCCGAGCGCGGCACCAGCGTGCTCGTGGCCAGCCACGACCTGGGCCTGGTCAAGCGCATGAAGCGGCGCGTGCTGGTGCTCGACCACGGCCAGCTTGTCGACGACATTTCGCCGGAGGACCTGGCGGATGAGTAACACGGACGGGAGCCGGGAGCCGGCAGCCGTGAGCCGGAGTGCGCATCATTCGGCGGCGGCGGCCTGGATCGACCACCACCTGTACAGTCTCGTGGCGAGCCTGGGGCGGTTCCTGGGCAGGCCGTGGTCGAGCGTGCTCACCGTGGGAGTGATGGCCGTGGCGCTGGCGCTGCCGCTGGGCCTGTGGCTGGTGCTGGGCAACGTGGCGCGTTTTTCCGGGCAGGTGCAGGAAGCGCGCGAGATCAGCGTGTTCCTCAAGGCGGACGTCGACGCGACCCGCGCCGGCGCGCTGGCGGACGAGCTGCGGAACCGCAACGACATCGGCCACGTCGAACTGCGCACGCCGCAGCAGGGCCTGGAGCAACTGCGCGACGCCGGGCTGGGCGATGCGATCGATGCGCTGGGCGAGGACGACAACCCGCTGCCGAACCTGCTGGTGGTAACGCCAGCCGGCGACGAGGCGCTGCTTGCCGCATCGTTGCAGACGCTGCCCGAAGCCGAACTCGTGCAGCACGACGCCCAATGGCGCGAGCGCCTGGACGGCTGGCTGCGCTTCGGCAACCGCGCGGCGGTAGTCCTGGCATTGCTGCTCGGGTTCGGCGCGCTGCTGGTCGTGGGCAATACCGTGCGCCTGGACATCCAGTCGCGCCGCGAGGAAATCGGCGTGCTCCAGCACCTGGGCGCGACCGACGGTTTCATCCGCCGCCCCTTCCTGTACCTGGGCGCGTGGTACGGCCTGGCTGCCGGCGCACTGGCGATCGCGCTGCTGGCCGGTGCCGCGCTGGCGCTGCGCGCGCCATTGGCCGCGCTTGCGGCCAGTTACGGCAGCCATTTCGCCCTGAGCGGCTTCGATCCGGCCACCGCGCTGGGCGTGCTGGCGGGTTCCGCGGTGCTGGGGTGGATCGGCGCAGGCGTGGTCACCGGGCATTTCCTGCGGCAGACTCGGCCCACGGACACCTGATGGAAGTCATGGAAGCGCAACCCGACAAGAAGGCAACGGACAAACTGCGGCATGTCGTCAGCGACGCGCCGCGGGTGATGGTGGTGGATGGTTCGAAACTGGTGCGCAAGCTCATCGGCGATGTCCTGCGCGCCGAACTGCCCGGCGCGCGCGTGGTCGCCTGCGGCGGCCTGGCCGAAGCCCGCGCCGAACTCGAGGCCGAGGCGGTGGACCTGGTCACCACATCGCTCGTGCTGCCCGACGGCGACGGCCTGGCCTTGGCGCACACCGTTCGCGAGGCGGCGGGGCAGAGTTACGTTCCGGTGATCGTGGTCTCGGGCGACGTGCAGTCGCGCCTGGAATCGCGCAGCCTCAACGACGACGTCACCGACTATTTCGACAAGGCGCTGGGGCACAGCGCGCTCGCGGCGTTCATCCGCGGCTACGTGCAGCCGCAGCCCGTGCCCGGCGCGCGCGTGCTGTATGTCGAGGACAGCCGCGTGGTCGCCGCCGCGACCAAGCGCATGCTCGAACGCCAGGGCATGGAAGTGCTGCATTTTTCCGACGCCGAGCCGGCGCTGGACTACCTGCGCGAACGCCACGCCGCCGGCGAGGTCGGTGCCGACCTGCTGCTCACCGACGTCTATCTCAAGGGCGAGCTCAGCGGCATGGACGTACTGGCCGAGGTGCGCGGGCCGCTGGGTTACGGCAAGCGCGCGCTGCCGGTGCTGGTGATGACCGGCGACGCCAACCGCGAAAACCAGAGCCAGCTGCTGCGCGACGGCGCCAACGACCTGGTGCTCAAGCCGATCGAGGAGCGCCTGCTGGTGACCAAGGCCCTGTTCCAGTTGCGCGTCGCGCGCCTGCCCGAGCAGCCCAGCTTCCAGTCGTGAGCGCGGCGCCGTGAGCGACATCAGGCTCGAGGCTTCCTGGAAGGACCGCGTAGGCGACTACCTGCAACGCGACGACATGCGCGCCCTGTCGGCGTTCCTGCGCGAGCGCAAGGCTGCGGGCGCGCGCATCTACCCGCCGGGTCCGCGCATCTTCGGAGCCCTGGACGCGACGCCGTTCGAGCAGGTCAAGGTCGTGATCCTCGGCCAGGATCCCTACCACGGCCCCGGGCAGGCGCACGGCCTGTGCTTCTCGGTGCAGCCGGGGGTACCGGTGCCGCCGTCGCTGCAGAACATCTACAAGGAGCTGCAGCGCGACCTGGGCATCGCCCCGCCGGCGCATGGCTGCCTGGCATCGTGGGCACGGCAGGGCGTGCTGCTGCTCAACGCGGTGCTGACCGTGGAGGACGGCCGCGCCGGCGCCCATGCCGGCAAGGGCTGGGAGGGTTTCACCGACCACATCGTCGAGACCCTGGGGCGCGAGCGCGAGCACCTGGTGTTCATGCTCTGGGGCAGCTACGCGCAGAAGAAGGGCGCGGTGATCGACCCGCGCCGGCACCGGGTGCTCAAGGCCCCGCACCCCTCGCCGCTGTCGGCGCACCGGGGGTTCCTGGGCTGCGGGCACTTTTCGGCCGCGAACGAATACCTGGCCCGCCACGGGCAGGCCCCGGTCGACTGGACCCTGCCGGCGCAGCCGCCGGAGGCATGACTTCCGGGCCCTTGTGCCGGGCCCGCGCGGCCCCCACGCTGGTTTGACGTTCGCTGTGCTTCCATTGGAACGGAGGGCGGCAGGGGGCGTCTGATTGTTCCATGAACGGAATACTGGAAACCATTCACATCCTTAGCAGTCCAACAGGCCCACTGCTAAAATCGATCCCATGAGCGAGACGACCATGCTCCACGACAACGTGGCCCCGGCCACCGCCGCCCTCGTCGCCAGTAACCTGCCGGTCCCCAGCGCGATCGGTTCGCTGGACGCCTACATCGGCGCCGTGCACCGCATCCCGGTGCTCTCGGTGGAGGAGGAGCAGGCACTGGCGCACCGCTTCCGCGACCACAACGATCTCGATGCCGCGCGCGAACTGGTGCATTCGCACCTGCGCTTCGTGGTCCACGTGGCCCGCGGTTACAACGGCTACGGCCTGCCGCTGGGCGACCTGATCCAGGAAGGCAACATCGGCCTGATGAAGGCGGTCAAGCGCTTCGACCCCGACGTGGGCGTGCGCCTGGTCAGCTTCGCCGTGCACTGGATCCGTGCCGAGATGCACGAGTTCATCCTGCGCAACTGGCGCATCGTCAAGGTCGCCACCACCAAGGCGCAGCGCAAGCTGTTCTTCAACCTGCGCAAGAGCAAGACGCGCCTGGGCTGGTTGAACGACGCCGAGGTCACCGCCGTCGCCAACGACCTCAACGTGTCCAAGCGCGAAGTGCTGGAGATGGAGTCGCGCCTGTCCGGCCGCGACATCGGCTTCGACCTGTCCGCCGACGAGGACGACGAGCGCGCTCCGCCGGCGCCTGCCGCCTACCTGATGGCACAGGAAGACGATCCGGCCCAAGCCTACGAACGTGCCGACAGTGAAGACAACCAGCTCGAGCTGCTGCGCGAAGGCCTGCAGTCGCTGGATGCGCGTTCGCGCGACATCGTCCGCCGCCGCTGGCTGGACGACGAGAACAAGGTGACGCTGCAGGAACTGGCCGACGAGTACGGCGTCAGCGCCGAGCGCATCCGCCAGGTCGAGGCCAACGCCCTCAAGAAGATGAAGGCGCTGTTCGCCGCCTGACGCGCAGGAATCGGATATCGGCGCGCCCGGCGGCGCGCCATCCTCGTGCTCCCTTTCTCGTGGAGCATATCGATGGCGTACGTGATCCGGGGACTGCCGGCGCAGTCCTTCCAGCCCTTGTTCGGACTCGACGATGCCGCCTTGGAAGCGCGCGGCATGCGCCGTTACGTCGCCGACGGCCCGGGTTATCCCTGCCGCATCAGCCTCGAGGATGCCGCGCCCGGCGAATCGCTGATCCTGCTGCACTGGAACCACCTGGACGCCGACAGCCCTTACCGCTCGGCGGGCCCGATCTTCGTGCGCGAATCGGCGCGCCCGCAGGCGGCGTTCCACAACATGGTGCCCGAGCAGCAACGCAGCCGCCTGTTGTCGGTGCGTGCGTACGACGCCCAAGGCTGGATGCTCGATGCCGAAGTCGATGAAGGCGAGCGCCTGGAAGGGCTGATCGAACGTTTCTTCGCCGATGCGCGGACCGCGTTCCTGCACGTGCACAACGCCCGCCGCGGCTGCTACGCCTGCCGCGTCGATCGCGGCTGATCGCCACCGTCTCCGTTGCCGCTGTCGCCAAGGATGATCCGCGCCGCGCGCTGGTAGCTCCAGTAAGCCCAAGTCCAGCTGAGCATCACCGAGAGCCGGTTGCGGAAGCCGATCAGGAAGAAGATGTGCGCGGTGAGCCAGAACCACCACGCCACGGCGCCCGACAACCGCAACCGGCCCAGGTGCACGACGGCCGCCATTCGGCCGATGGTCGCGAGGTTGCCGAAGTCCCGGTAACGGAATGGCGGCGACGGCTTTGCCGCCAGCCGGGCGCGGATCGCCATCGCGACATGCCGGCCCATCTGTTTGGCTGCCGGCGCCACGCCCGGGACCGGTCGGCCGACGGGGCGCTGCACCGAGGCGAGGTCGCCGGCGACGAACATGCCAGGGGCACCCGAGACTTCCAGGTCGTGTCCGACCGGCACGCGCCCGGCGCGATCCAGTGGTACGCCGAGCGTGCGCGCAAGCGGTGAGGCAGCCACGCCGGCGGCCCACAGCACGGTGCGTGCGGCGATGCGTTCGTCGCCCAGCGACACGCCCTGGGCATCGATTCCGCTGACCGGATGTCCGCAGCGAACCTCGACACCGAGCCGTTCGAGCTGCTTGCACGCTTGCGCGGAAAGCGACTCCGGGAACGCCGCCAGCACCCTTGGACCAGCTTCGAGCAGCAATACCCGCGCGTCGCCGGGCTCGATCCTGCGGAACTCATGCCGCAGCGTATGGCGCGCGATCTCGACCAGGGTGCCGGCCAGTTCCACGCCGGTGGGTCCGCCGCCGATGATCGCGAACGTGAGTAGTGCGCGGCGCACGCCGGGATCTTCTTCGGCCTCCGCGCGCTCGAACGCAGACAGGATGCGGCGGCGGATGTGCAGCGCATCGTCCAGCGTCTTCAGTCCCGGCGCATGCGGCGCCCATTCGTCGTGGCCGAAATACGCATGGGTCGCGCCGCTTGCCAGCAGCGCGAAGTCGTAGTCGAGCGCCGTTCCATCGGCGAGCGCGATGCGCTTGCCTGCGGTATCGACCGCGACCGCCTCGCCCATCAGCACCGTCGCGTTGCGCTGGCGGCGCAGGATGTGCCGCAGCGGCGCGGCGATGTCCGGCGCCGAGAGGCCGGCAGTCGCGACCTGGTACAGCAACGGTTGGAACAGGTGGTGGTTGCCGCGATCGAGCAGGGTGATGCGCACCGGTGCGCTGGCCAGGCCGCGCGTGGCCCAGAGCCCGGCGAAACCACCGCCGACGATGACCACATGGGGTGTTGGGTCCATGCCGTGCTCCTTCAGTACAGGTCCACCGGATCCACGTCCAGCGACCAGCGCACCTTGCGTGCTTCCGTCGATGCGCGCAGCACTGGCATCACCGCGTCCAGCGCCGCGTGCAACGCTGGCCGGGTGGGCGACGACAGCAACAGCTGCACGCGCTGGAAGCCGGCGCGCCGCGGCATGGGTGCAGGCAGCGGGCCGTGCACGTCGATGCCCGATGCGCGCAGGGCTTGCCTGGCCAGGTGCAGGAACTGCATCGGCGGATCCGCATGCTTGGCTTCCGCGCGCAGCAACGCCAGGTGTGCGAACGGCGGAAAGCCGGCTTCCTCGCGCTGCACGAGTTCGTCGTTGGCGAAAGCGTGGTAACCGCCGTGGACCAACAGCTGCAGCAACGGGTGTCCGGGGTGGTGGGTCTGCAGCAGCACTTCGCCACGGCGCTGCGCGCGCCCGGCGCGGCCGGCGACCTGGATCAGCAATTGCGCGAGTTGTTCCCGCGCGCGGAAGTCGGCCGAGAACAGGCCTTCGTCGATGCCCACCACTGCCACCAGGCCGAGGTTGGGCAGGTCGTGGCCCTTGGCCAGCATCTGCGTGCCGACCAGGATCCCGGGCTTGTCGCCGAGCGTGTCCAGCAGCCGCTCGAGCGCGTCGCGGCGCCCCGTGCTGCCGCGGTCGACCCGCAGTACCGGCACGGCGTCGAAACGTTCCGCCAGCGCCTGTTCCAGGCGCTCGGTGCCGACGCCCTGCGGCTGCAGGGCCAGGCCGCCGCAATCCGGGCACGCGGGCGGCGCGGCGCGGCGCAGGCC
>NZ_JARUVM010000015.1 GCF_029763755.1 Luteimonas sp. 8-5 | reverse complement strand
CGTGCTCGCTGCCGTCCTCGGCGAGCAGGCGGATCGTGCCGCGCAGCGGATAGCCTGCGCCGAGCGCGTGCAGCTCGCCCATCTGCAGGCGGGAGTCGTCGCCGCTGCCGACGCGCACCATGGTCGTCAGTTCCACCCGCTGCGTGCTCTGCAGTCCCTGAGCGCGAGCGGCTTCGGCGATCGCGCCGGTGACCGGGGCGTCGCCCCGGACCACGGCATCGCCGCCGAGCAGGGTGTTGGCCTGCAAGGCCAGCGCGCGCTCGGCGCGGTCGGTGACGAAGCCCACCGCGGTCACGGCCACGACCGCGAGTACCAGCGCAGCGATGAGGATGCGCACGTCGCCGGCGGCGATGTCCCGGCGCAGCTGGCGCCAGGCGAGTCCGGCGGCCCTCATTCGTCGGCTGCCGGACCGGAAACCAGGCGGCCGCTGTCCAGTCGCAGGCGCCGGCCGCAACGCGCGGCCAGGTGTTCGTCGTGGGTCACCAGCACCAGGGTGGTACCGGCGTCCTGGTTGAGCGCGAACAGCAGTTCGATGATCGCCTCGCCGGTATGGGTGTCGAGGTTGCCGGTCGGCTCATCCGCGAACAGCAGCGAGGGCTCGGTGACGAAGGCGCGTGCCAGGGCGACGCGCTGCTGCTCGCCGCCGGACAACTGCCGCGGATAGTGGCCGAGGCGCTGCCCCAGCCCGACCTTTTCGAGGATGGCGCGCGCCGGCCCCTCGGCGTCGCGGTCGCCGCGCAGTTCCAGCGGCAGCATCACGTTCTCCAGTGCCGTCAGCGAGGGCAGCAGCTGGAAGCTCTGGAAAACGAAGCCGACCTTGTCGCCGCGCACCCTGGCGCGGCCGTCCTCGTCGAGTTGCGCCAGTGCGGCGCCGTCCAGGTGCACCGTGCCCGCGCTGGGCAGGTCCAGGCCGGCGAGCAGGGAGAGCAGGGTGCTCTTGCCCGAACCGGAGGCGCCGACCACGGCCACGGTGTCGCCATGGTCGATGCGGAAATCGATGTCCTCCAGGATCACCAGCTCTCCATCCGGGAGGGAAACGCGCTTGCCCAGTCCCTGGGCCCGCAGGGCCGAGCCATGCCCGGCTAAGGAAACATCGGTCAAAATGAGGTCCTCGAAGGTATCGGATCCGGCAATGAACCCGACCAGATATGCGGCACGACGCCCGCGGATGCAATGGGCCATAGGCTTGTTCGTGCTGCTGTTCGCATTCGCGGCCACCGCGCGCCCGGGGCACACGGTGCTGGTAATGGGCGATTCGCTCTCGGCAGGCTACGGGATGGCGGCGTCGCAGGGCTGGGTCTCGCTGCTGGGCGAGCGCCTGCAGGCAGGGCACCCGGGATGGACGGTGGCCAACGCCAGCATCAGCGGCGAGACCACTGCCGGCGGTGTCTCCCGCATCGATGCGGCGCTGGCGCGCACGCAACCGGAGGTGGTGGTAATCGCGCTGGGCGCGAACGACGGCCTGCGCGGACTGCCGCTGGCGCAGACCCGCGCCAACCTGGCGAAGATGGTCGCGGCCTCGCGCAAGGCGGGCGCCAAGGTCCTGCTGGTCGGCATGCGCATGCCGCCCAACCTGGGACGCGAATACACGGAGGGCTTCGAAGCCAACTACCGTGTCGTTGCGAAGGAGGGTGGGGCGACGCTGCTGCCGTTCCTGCTCGAGCCCATCGCAGCCGAGCGCGACGCATTCCAGGCCGACAACCTGCATCCAACCGCGGTCGTGCAGCCGCAGCTGCTCGACCACGTGTGGAAGGCGCTCGAGCCGCTGCTGCGTCCGGCTCAGGCGAGCTCGAAGACCGGCGCGAATCCGCCGTAGATCATGCGCTTGCCGTCGTAGGGCATGGGGTTCTTCTCCATGTCCATGCGCGGATCCTCCATCATCTTTTCCATGCCGGCGTCGCGGGTCGCCTTGTCCGGCCACTCGATCCATGAAAACACCACGGACTCGCCTTCCTTCGCCTGCACCGCGCGGCGGAAGTCGGTGACCTTGCCGTCCGGGACGTCGTCTCCCCAGCACTCGATGACACGGATGGCGCCGAACTCGATGAACATCGGGTCGAACTGGCGCGCATATTCGATGAACTTCCCGCGGTTGGCGTCTGGCACTGCGATCACGCACCCATCGATATAGGACATGTCCGGTCTCCTGCTCTGGTGGCGGGGAATGACGATAGCCGATCGATGTTGGGCCGGCGTCACGGCCGTGATGTAATCGCGCCCATGAATGGGCCAGACCCCCTCGACAACCCCTTCTGGTCGGCGCTGGCGACCCGGCATTGGGCCGTGGCCCTGCGCGATGGAGACGTGGCGCGCTATCCCCCCGAGTTCGCGCCGTTCCTGGGCGTGGCCAGCGCCGATGCCGACGCGGCCGCTGCGCTGGCGAAGCTGGTGGCGCCTGGCGAGACGGTCCTGCTGCTCGGTATCGCACCGGCCGGGTTGCCATCGGGCTGGACGCTGCAGGCCCTCGGCGACCTGGCGCAGATGGCCTGCGATGCGCCGCTGGAGGTCGTACCCGGCCCGGAGATCATCGAACTGGGCCAGCGACACCGCGACGACGTGCTGGCGCTGACCGCGCTGGTCTATCCGCACTATTTCCGCGCGCGGACGATGGACCTGGGGCGATACTTCGGCATCTACCGCGAGGGCCGCCTGGCGGCGATGATCGGCGAGCGCCTGGGCACGGGTGCCGACATCGAGATGAGCGCGATCTGCACCCACCCCGACTTCAACGGCCTGGGTTACGCGCGGCGCCTGACGGCGTGGCTCACCAACCAGACCCTGGCGCAGGGACGCTTGCCGTTCCTGCACGTCAGTCCCGACAACACGCGGGCCAGGCTGCTCTACGAGAGGATGGGTTTTCGCCTGCGGCGCCACATCCCATTCTGGTCGTTGCAGGCACCTGTCCTCTGAATCCCGGATCGCGCGTTCTGCCCTTCTGAATGTCAATGGGAGGTGGTGCATGCGAATCCTGATCCTGGGGGCGGTCCTTGCGGTGTGCGTGCCCGGCGCGGCGACGGCGCAGGAGTCTGCGGCGGGCGAACCGATGGATTGCACGAAGCTGGAGGGCCTGGACGCACAGATGGCGTGCCTGAAGCAGCACATCGACGGCCTCAAGGCGATGTCTGCCAATGCCGAGCCGATCGAAACGCTGCCGCCGGACGAACCGCGGATCATCGGCGACCGCAGCTCGGCTGCCTGCCATGCGCGCGGCAAGTCGCAGCCGGTCTGGCCGAACGGCCAGCCGATGGGACCGACCGCGAACATCGACCAGTGCGTGGAGAACCACGGCGTGGCGCAGGCCGACTTCGTCGAGTTCTGCGAAGCAGGCCTGGGGATCACGCAACAGGCCGGGCCGGGCAACGTGGTCCTGCGTTACCTGGACAAGTGCCCGGCTGCTCCGAAGTCGAAATGCAGCCTCAAGGGATTGCCCCGCGCCGGCGGGAACGAGGACGATCCCGGGACCTACACCGCGCGGGTGGACTTCCTGTACTACCCGGGCGGAGACCAGCAGGCCGGGGACGTCGGCTGCACGGACAAGCAGTTCTTCTGAGTCAGCGGGTGCCGACCCGGTAGACCTTTTCCGTGTGGCCTTCGAGTTGTTCGGGCCAGAAGTACACCTGGCGCAGGTTGCCGGTGCTGTAACGCTCGGCCTGGTCGTTGAAGTGCGGCGACGCCGGGTCGCCGCTTTCGCCGCCCGCGGTCACCGCGCGCGCGCTGACCTTGTCGCCGAACTCCACCGCGGCAACGAAGCTGTTGCCGCTGGTGCCGTAGTAGCGCTTCGTGCCCGGCCAGCGATGCGCGCCGAACGAGGCCAGCGAGCCCCAGCGCGCCGAGGTGAACGGCACCGGGATGCTCGGCCTGGCGTCGTCGAACACCTGCACGATCGCGCCGTCGTTGCGCTGGTAGCGGTTGATCTCGCCCCAGGCCGTGCCCCAGCTGCCGAAATCCTGCTCCAGGCGTTCGACCGCGCTCGAGAGCGCGGCCAGCCGCGCCTGCGGACCGGCCTCCGTGGCCATGTAGTCGTAGACCGACTTGCCGGCCGCGCGCGCCTTGCCGGCGACGTCGTCCCATAGCGCATCGCCCCAGAACACTGCGAGCGAGGTCGGCATCGAGGCGATGTTCCAGCGGTAGTCCCAGTCGCGCAGCAGGGCGATGGGTCCGGCCAGCCTGGCCTCGCGCGCGTCGCCAGCCGGCAGCGCATCGAAGTCGGCGACCAACACCGGCAGCAGCTGCTCGAACGCGGGCAGCCATGGATCGTAGGCGTCGGCGATCAGCGAGGGCAGGGTGGCATCGCGCAGGCCGGTCAGCAGCGCGGTGGCGTGGATACCGCGCGGGTTCTCGCCGAACGTATCCATGTAGCGCGGGTAGTCGGCGGGCTTGGGGCTGAATTCCGCGGCGGCCGAGTAGGGCCAGTTGTTGGTGTTCATCACCCAGCCGTTGGGCGGGCCGATGACGTTGGGCGCATCGGCGATCGCATGCAGGCCCTTCCAGTCCGTGGCCGGGTCGCTGCCGTCGACCGGTTTCGTGTAGTCGAAGCGGTCGTCGCGCACCGGGATGAACTGCGGATGCAGGTAGGCGATCTCACCCTTGTCGCTGGCGAACAGGGTGTTGTTCGAGGAATTGGCCTTGAGTTCCGCCACCTCGAGGTAGCTGGCCAGGTCGGTGGCCTTCGTCCGCTGCCAACTCTGCTGCAGCGCTTCCAGCGGGGTGTTCATCAGCGCGGTGGCGATCCACTTGCCGCCTTCCTCGCGCACGATCGGGCCGTGGTGGGTGAAGTAGGCGGTGAAGGTGCGCTGCGCCATGCTGCCGTCGGCGGCGCGGTAGGGAACGACGATCTGCCGCGTGGTCACAGCCCGCAGTTCATCGCCGTAGCGATAGGCCAGTTTGCCGTCGTCGCGGACGATGGTTTCGGCAAACTCGTCGACCACGTCGACGCCACTGGAGGTGTGCATCCAGCCGATGTGGCGGTTGAAGCCCTGGTAAATGAAGAACTGGCCCCAGGTGACCGCACCGTAGGCGTCCAGGCCTTCGTCGCTGGTCATGTGCAGCTCGGAGCGGAAGAAGAACGAGGTGTGCGGGTTGATCAGCAGCAGGGCGTTGCCGCCCGCGGTCAGCTTCGGTGCGATCGCGATGCCGTTCGAACCGGTGGGTTCGGCCCAGCTCGGGGGCGGTTCGGCGAAGGCGATGGCCGCGGCGGGGTTGGCGCCATGGTTCTTGTCATAGAACGCGGCCAGCTGCTTGAGCGAGACCCGTTCGATGTCGCCGCCGATGCTGCCTTCGCTGAAGCTCAGCGCCATCCACGGCTCGAAGCGGGTGATGACCCGCGGCTGCACGTCCGGGTGCGTGTCCAGGTAGTGGTTGAGGCCCGCGGCCCAGGCGTCCATCAACTTGCGCAGCCAATCCGGGCTCTGCGCGTACAAGCGCTGGAGCTCCGCCGGATCGATGAACAGCTTCATCCGCAGGTCCTGCCAGATCGCGGCTTCGCCCTCGGCCTCGGCCAGGCGGCCCATGGCGTTGATGTAGTTGGTCTCGACCCGGTTGAAGTCGTCCTCGGCCTGCGCGTAGGTCATGCCGAACACGGCGTCGGCGTCGGTCCTGCCGTGCACGTGGGCGATGCCCCAGTCGTCGCGGGTGATGGTGGCCTGCTGCGCGATGGCGCCGGTGGATGCGAGGCCCAGCAGCAGCGCCAGGCCGATCCTGAAGGTGGAAGTGCTCATGGCCGGGAACCCTAACATGCGGGGGCGCGCGCATTTAACACCCGTTGGGCCGGATGAAGGCCGCCAGCCCCTAGACTGGAAGCCCCGCCTCCCTCACCCATCCGCCGGCATGTCAAAAGCGTGGTTCGTCCTGGTTTCGACGCTGCTCGTCCTGGCGGCGTGCCAGAAGCCGCCTGCAGAACCCGCCGAAGAGCTGCCCACGACCGCGAGCGCCGCGGCCGCGGAAGGCAGCGGGGCCATCATCAGCACGCCGACGGCCATCGCGCCGCCCATGGACGAGGATGTGCTCAGCGGCACCAAATGGCCGCCGGCCACGCTCACCTCGGGCAAGGCCTCGATCAGCTGCAGCACCGACTACGTCGAAGTCGGCGACGGCCAGTCCCTGGTCGACCTCGGCTTCCTCAGCGTGCTCGACGCGATGACGCCATGCCGCGAGGCAGGCGTCGTGCGCCTGCGCTACGAGGGCAAGGTCGCCGCCGACTTCGCCGACCTGGTCGAGCGGGTGACCGCGATGGCCGAGCGGATGGCGATCGACAAGCGCATCCTCGACATCGATTCGGCCGGCGGCCAGGTCGAGGACGCGATCCGCGCCGGCGACACCATCGCCAATACCCACTGGACCATCTGGGTGCGCGAAGGCGGCATGTGCCACAGCGCCTGCGTGTTCATCCTCGCCGCCGGCGACAACCGCCTGGTGTCCGGTCCGGTCGGCATCCATCGCATCATCCGCCTGTACTCGAAGGCGACCACGCGCGCCGAACTGGAACAGGAGCTGCGCGCGGTGCACGACCGGATCAAGGGTTACTTCGCACGCAACGGCGCCGACGTCGCGGTGGCGGACATGATGATGACCGTGCCGAGCAGTTCGCTGCGCCTGTTGACCGACGAGGAACTGCGCGCCTATGGCTTGTCGGGCAGCAACCCGGTGCAGGACGACCTGGAGCGGATCCGCCTGGCGCGCAAGTGCGGCGAGCCTTTCGTGCATCGCCGCGAAGCCTTCCTGCGCGAGTTCGAACTCAAGTGCGCGGCCAACGAGGACGGCAGCAGCCAGGACGTGGAAGGCATGGGCGACTGCGGCATGGAGCTGCGCAAGCGCTACGACTTCCCCGACGACAAGTGCCCCGCCGAGAGCCCGCTCTCCGAATACGACTGAACCTCAGCCGCGCTCGAACTCCTCGATGTCGTCGAACAGGCGCAGGTTGCGGCGGATGCCGTCGGCGCCGTCGTCGATGCGGGCGTACAGGCTGCCCGGCTTGCGGGTCGCGCGTGCGCTCCAGAGCCAGGTGGCGATGGCGCCGACCGCTCCGATCGCGAGGTTGATCCAGACCCAGGCTGGCGTGCCTGCGCCTGCCGGGGCGTGGGAAAGCCCCGCGAAACCGATCACCACGACCACCCACATGATCCACCACGGTGCGCCACAGGCGTTCGAATTGAGTACCTGCATGCGCAGCATCAGGCGCAGTCGCTTCTGGATGGCGAGCACGGGTGCGCCGGGGTCGAGGCTGATCGCCAGCGCGGCGACGATGCCGGCCAGCGCGACGTGCAGCACGCCGAACGCATGCAGGGCGACGCCGGCGGCGAACAGGCCGGCAACGTCGAGGTTCTGCCTCCAGCAGGCGACACCCAGCACCACCAGGCCGACGCCGAGCAGCGCCTGCAGGGTCATGCCGACCAGCAGCGGACGCAGGTTGCGGCGGGCACGATCGGCGCGCCGTTCCTTCAGCAATTCCAGCTGCAGGCGGTCTTGGCGGGCCAGGCGCGCATCCAGTGCCCGCCAGGCGGACTTGAGGTCGTCGAGTTCCATTGCATTGGTTTCCATGGTCATGCGGCTCCGGTGAGTTGCTGGCGGATGCGCTGCTTGAGGCGTCCGACCCTGGTGGCGACATTGGTTTCGGTGATGCCCAGCACTTCGGCGATCTCGCCGTGGCTGCGCTCGTCGAGATAAAGCAGCATCAGCGCGCGGTCCAGCGGCGGCAGGGCGGCGATCACCCGATGCAGGACGTGCAGGTCGGGATCGGTGCCGGCGGCTTCGGCGCCAGCGCCGACGCCGTCGTCTTCCAGCGGCACCTGGTGCCGATCGCGCTGGCTGCGGCTGCGCAGGTGCGAGATGCCGACGTTCAATGCGATCCGGTACATCCAGGTGGTGACCGGACGGCGTTCGTCGTACTTGGGCCAGGCCCGCCACAGCTGCGCGGCGATCTCCTGGGCAAGGTCGGCGCGGTCTTCGGCATCGCGCGCATAGCTGTTGGCGACCTTGAACACGATGCCGCGATGGCGCTGCAGCAGTTCGCCGAAGTCCTCGCGGGCGTCGTCGCTCATGGCGGTGGCAAGTTCCATTTACGGTCCTGGGTGCGGTGGCGTGTCAGGACCATGATTCGCACCAGGGCGGGAAATATCACACCGGGGTGTGCCTTCAGCGGCCGCCGCCGCCACCGCCCCCGCCACCGCCGCCGGAGAAGCCGCCACCGCCGCCTCCGGAACTGCTGCCAGGCGGCGTCGCCGACGAGGCGATCCGGCTGCTGAGGCTGCTGCCGATGCTGTTGGCGAAGCTGCCCATGTCGGTGATCGCGCCGCCCTGGTACCAGGTGATGGCCGAGGCGCTGGCCGCCGCGGCCGCCGCGCCCACGGCAAGGGTGAACTTGCCGGTCCAGGCGTCCTCGACTTCGAGCGCTACCGCGTAGGGCAGCAGCCTTTCATAGCGCTCCGCATCCAGGCGCGGCTCGGCGCCCGGCCCCTGCATGCGCGCAAGGTCGTCCTTCTCGGCGACGCCCAGGTAGAGCTTCAGGCCTTCGATTTCGTCCAGCAGCTTGCGCCCGGCCGGCGTGGGCGCGCGCACGAGGATGGCAAATGCGATCACCATGGCGAACATCAGCAGCGCGCAGCCGATGATCCACGGGATGCCGGCACCGCCGCTGATGCCGAAGGCGACGCCGATCGCAAGCGCGCCGACCAGCGCGGCGATGCCGACGCTCTCGCCGTTGCTGTCGAACATCGCGGGCTGGTACTGGCGCTTCAACGCCTCGAAGTGCGCGGCACGGGCCTTCTGCAGCGCAAGCGCATTGGCCTTGTCCAGCTCGATGCTGTCCCTGTCGCCGGCAAACAGCCGCGCCGCCAGCGCACCCAGCGGGCCATCGCGCGGCGGAGTGTGGCTGGCGACCCGATGCAGGGTCCAGGCATCCTTCAGCACCTTGTCCTCGCGTTCGATGCGCAGGCCGCCGGCGACCGCCAGTGCCAGCACGTCGGCCGAGAAGTCACGCATGTCGGGGGCCATCTTCAGCATGTAGCGCAGGCCGCCCGGCGTGTGCCCCGCAGGCGGTTCATAGCGCGCGATGATCACGCCGCCGCGCGGGTCGCGACCGACGCGGTGCCAGCGCAGCAGGCAGTAGGCGGCCACCAGCAGCAGTCCGGCCAATGCCACCAGCACCGCGGCGTTGTCGCGCAGGAACCACGCGATGCGCTGCATGCGGTCCGGTTCGGCGACAACGCCCTTCGGAAACGACAGCACGATCGTCAGGCCCTCGCCCGCGGCGAGCGGGCCGGAGAGCGACCATCGGGCGATGCCGGGCGCGGGAAAGCTCGCGCTGGCCGCTTGCCCGCGCTCGCCGTAGGCGCCGGTGTACGCCAGCGCTTCCATCGCATCCACCGGCACCGCCTGCGGAAGCCGCACCTCGACGCTGCCGCGTTCGATCGGGAACGCCCAGCCGTGGCCGATCGCATTCCAGTACAGCTCGTCGTGGTCGTCGAAGAAGCCGAGCTGGCGCGTGGTCCGGTAATGCAGTTCGAAGGTGTAGTCGGCGGGCACGTCGAGGAAGTCGTCGTTGCCGGTGTTGATGCGCACGCCGTTGTCGCGCTGCTCGGTGAACCACGGCTCAGGGCGGCCGTTCCGGCTGACGCCCAGCACTTCCAGGCCGACCATCACGCGATTGCCGTGGCGATCGCGGTAACGCGTCGGGAAATCGCGATAGATGCCGCGGCGGATCTGCGAGCCCTCGGCGCGCACGGTGATGCGCTCGGTGACGTCCAGGCTGCCGTCCCCGGCCACGACCACTTCGCTGTCGTAGGCGAGGATGCGTTCCTGCGCCCGCAGCGGCGTGGCGAGCGTGGCCGCCAGCAGCAGCGACGGCAGGGCCAGCCGCAGCCAGGCGGCGGCCTTCATTGCCCGAACTCCACCTCGACCGGTGCCCGCCCTTCCGCGCCGGCCTGGAAGTAGTCCGCGTCCTGGAAGCCGAAGGCACGCGCCACCACCACGTCGGGTATGCGCTGCAATCCGTTGTCGTAGTCGCGCACGGCGCCGTTGTAGAAGCGTCGGGCGTATTGCAGGTGCTCCTCGACCTCGACCAGTTCGGACTGCAACTGCATGAAGTTGGCGCTGGCTTTGAGGTCGGGATACGCCTCGACCACCGCCAGCAGCCGGTCCAATCCTTGCTGCAGTGCGTCCTCGATCGGTTCCAGCCGTTGCGGCGAGGACTGCGCCGCCATCGCCTGGGTACGCAGCTCGGTGAGCGACTCCATCAGCGCCTGCTCGTGCCCGGCATAGCCCTTCACCGCCGCAACCAGCGAGGGCACCAGGTCGTGGCGGCGTTGCAGCTGCACGTCGATGTCGGCCCATGCGGTACGCACCTGGTTGCGCAGCCGCACCAGGCGGTTGAACACGAACACCGCCCAGGCCGCGAGGGCCGCAACGACAAGCAGTGCGATGGTGGCGGCGCTCACGCAGCGCTCCCGGCGACGCGGATCGTCGTGCCCGCCACCCGCACCTGCTGCCCGGCGCGGATCTTGCAGGTCTTGCGCAGTTCGACCGCGCCGTCGACCTCGACCTCGCCGCTGGCGACCAGGGCCTTGCCGGCGCCGCCGCTGTCGACCAGCCCGACCAGCTTCAGCAGCTGGTTGAGTTCGACGTAGTCGCCCTCGAGCTCGAAATCGATGCCGGAATCATGCTCAGCCATGCGGCGCACGATACAACGCCGGGAACATCCTTTTCAGGTGCACCAGCTTGGGCGCGTCGTTGTAGACGATATAGGGCTCGTCCGGATGGTGCTCCAGGTAGTCCTGGTGGTGGGCTTCGGCAGGGTGGAAGCCGTCCAGCGGGGCGACCTTGGTGACGATCGGGCCGGCGAAGGCACGGGCGGCCTCGAGCTGGGCGATGTAGGCCTCGGCGACGCGCTGCTGCTCGCGGTTCGCGGCAAAGATCTGCGAGCGGTACTGCGGCCCGACGTCCGGACCCTGTCGGTCGAGCTGGGTCGGGTCGTGGACCACCGAGAAGAACACCTTTAGCAGTTGCCCGTAGCTGACCTGCTTCGGGTCGTAGACCACCCGCACCGCCTCGGCATGCCCCGTGCGCCCGGTCGAGACCAGCAGGTAGCGTGCACTCGGCGCGCTGCCTCCGGAGTAGCCGGATACCGCCGACTTCACTCCGCGGACGTGTTCGAACACCGCTTCGACGCCCCAGAAGCAGCCACCGGCGAACACCGCGGTTTCCGTCGTCGCGGCCGGGTTCGCGGCGACGTCGACGGCGGGGTCGGGCAGGGCGACGGGCTTGCTGCGCGCGCCGGCAAGGTTGCAGGCGGCCAGCAACGCCGCGGCGGCGACGGCGGACAACGTGGACCGGAAAACGGTCATTGAAACCTCCTTCAAGCGGCTGGCGCGAAACGCAGCGCCGCGGAGTTCATGCAGTAGCGCAGGCCGGTCGGCTCGGGGCCATCCTTGAACACGTGGCCCAGGTGCGCGTCGCAACGCGCACAGGCCACCTCGGTGCGGACCATGCCCAGGCTGAAGTCGCGGTCTTCCACGACATTCTCCGGCGCAATCGGTTGCCAGAAGCTGGGCCAGCCAGTGCCGGATTCGAACTTGGTGGCGGAGTCGAACAGGGCGGTGTCGCAGCACAGGCAGCGGAACACGCCCTTGCGGTGTTCTTCCAGCAGCGGGCCGGTGAAGGCGCGCTCGGTGCCCTCGTGGCGGGTCACGGTGTAGGACAGCGGCGAAAGCTGGCGACGCCATTCGGCATCGGTCTTCACCACCCGGGGCAGGCTGGCCAGGCGCAGGCGCTTGCCGTCGTCGGAGAATTCGACGATCGGCACCGGGCCGCCGGCCGCCACGGCGGCATCGCTGCGGCGGCTGCAGCCCAGCGCAAGCCCGGCCAGGGCCAGGGTGGATCCGGCGATGAAGTCGCGGCGCAGCATGCCCGTTTGGACAACGGGCATGCGCGTTTGGTTCCTAGCGGGTGTTGACACCGAACCGCCCCGGGCCGATCAGGGCCACGGCGATCGCGGTGCCGAGGAACATGCCCTGCAGTTCCAGCATCCAGCCGCCCTGGTCGTTGAGCATCCCCAGCTGCCCCATGTGCGCCAGGCCGATCGCGAACAGCATGTTGACCACGATCAGCAGCGCGCCGATGCGGCCGTAGAAGCCGGCGATGACCGCGAGGGGCGCGAGCACCTCGCCGACGAACGCCCCGTAGGCCAGCACGCCCGGTAGGCCGTGCGCCACGAGCATGCCTTCGATTCCCTCCACCCCGCCCCGCAGCTTGGCGATGCCATGCAGCAGGACCAGGATGCCCAGCGTCAGTCGCAGTACCAGTTTGCCCAGGTCGGCCTGTGTCGTCGGATTCATTGCTGGCCCCTTGTCGTGGATGGCGCCCGGCTTGCGCGCCGGCCTGAGCATACCCCCGCTCAGGTGGCGCTGGTGACGTCCCGCGATTCGCCCGTGGCCAGGACCTCGACATGCTCGATCCGGCGCGGCCTGACCAGCATGGGGTAGGCCAGCACCACGGCCAGGATGATCGCCACGCCTGCGTAGAAGGCCGGGGTCAGGTCGTGCTGTTCGCCCAGCAGGATGATCGCCAGGAGGATGGCGTAGACCGGCTCCAGGTTGACCGCCAGCTGCGCGCCGAAGGCGCTCATGTGGCGCAGGGCGACCAGGGACAGCACGAACGGAAGCAGGGTGCAGGCCAGCGCCAGGGCCAGCAGCAGCAGCGCGTCGCGCGGGCCCGGCAGGGCCAGCAGGTCGCCGGCGAACACCGGGAACAGCAGCGGCATCATCGGCGCCAGCGCGGTCAGGGCGAGGGCCCCGGCACCGAGCTCCAGCGCGGTCATCGTCATCGGGTCGGCGCGTTCGACCAGGCGCTTGTTGAGCGAACCGAAGATCGCGACCAGCAATGCCGAAATCGCGCCGACCGCGATGCCCAGGCGCATGCCGCCGGGCACCCCGCCGACCACCAGGGCCACGCCCGGCAGCACCGCGATGCCCAGGCCCAGCTCGCGCCGCGAGAACGCGCGGCCGGCCAGCTTCGGCTCCAGCAGCGCGGTGAACACCGTGGCCAGCGCCATGCAGGTCGCACCGACCGACGCGTTGGCGAGCTTGATCGAGCCGTAGAAGGTGAGCCAGTGCAGCGCCACCAGCACGCCGATGCCGGCGTAGGCCCAGCGCAGTCGCGCCGGCATCGCACGCAGCCCGCGCCAGACCCGCGGCACGCAGGCAAGGGCGGCCACCACCAGCAGCATGCGCCACCAGGTCAGCGGCAGCGCGGGCAGGGAAATCAGCTTGCCGAGGATCGCGGTGAAGCCCCACAGCAGCACGCAGAAATGGATCTGCAGGAGGGCCTTGCGCGAGTCGGACATCGCCATCGGCGCATTGTAGGGTCAGGGCGTGGCGGCTTCGCGCAGCAGCCAGTCGGCGAAAGCCTGCGCGTCGTCGCCCAGGCGTCGGTGCGAAGGGTGGATGAGGTAGTAGCTCCAGCGCGCCGGCATCGCCGGCCCGGGCAATCGCACGAGCCGGCCGGAGGCGAGGAACGGCGCAACCAGGCGCTCGCGCGCCAACGCGACGCCGAGCCCGCTGGCGGCGGCGTTGAGGGCGGCATTGGAATCGGTGAAGCGGTAGCGCTCGTCGAGCGCGGCATGGCGCACGTTCGCCGCGCGTGCCCAGTCGGGCCAACCCTGGTGTCCGGCATCGCCGATCAGGCTTGCGCCGGCGACGTCCTCCGGGGTGCGCAGCGTTTCGACGCCGGGCATGTCCGGCGCCGCGACCGGAAACAGGGTCTCTTCGTAAAGCAGGCGGGCCGAAAGCCCCGGCCACTGGCCGCCGCCATAGCGCACGCCCAGGTCCGGGCCGCCATCGTCGAAGCGGGTCAGGGCATAGCCGGTCTCGATGCCGATGCGGATCCCCGGATGCGCGGAAGCGAACGCAGGCAGCCGCGGCAGCAACCAGCCGACCGACCACGAGTGCAGGGTGGCGATGCGCACGCGGCGCTCGTCGCGGGCCTCGCGCACGCCGCGGACGGCAGCGTCGAGGTCGGACAGGCTGCTGCCCGCCGCGTCGGCCAGGCGCCGTCCGGCTGGCGTCAGGAGTACGCCGCGCGCATGGCGTCGGAACAGCGGCACCCCGAGCCAGGCTTCGAGCTTGCGCACGTGATGGCTGACGGCGCCGGCGGTGAGGCTGAGCTCCTCGGCGGCGTGGGCGAAGTTCTGGTGCCGGGCCGCCGCCTCGAAGGCGGCGAGCGCGGGGAGCCATCCGGAACGGATCATCTTAGCATCTAGCAGGATTAGTGGCTGTAGCCAGAAGTATGCGCTTGTGCGGCTCACAAGGACACCGAAAATGGGCATCAGGCATCAATTCCGCTCTCCTGGAGTTCCCCATGAACAGTGTCGCCAGCGCCACCTCCCTCCCCGCCGCGGCGGCGCGATACCCCACGGCGACCCTGGAATTGATCGTCCTGGGCGCGATCTGGGGCGCTTCCTTCATGTTCCTGCGGGTGGCGGCGCCGGATTTCGGGCCGCTGGCGCTGGTCGAGGTGCGGCTGGCCCTGGGCGCCCTGGTCCTGCTGCCGTTCCTGTGGCGAGCGCGCTCGCGGTTCCCGCTGCGCCTGTGGCCGAAGCTGGCGATGATCGGCGCGATCAATTCCGCGATTCCCTTCAGCCTCTATGCCTGGGCGGCCGAACGCGCGCCGGCCGGCGTCGGTGCCATCGCCAATGCGCTCACCGTGTTGTTCACGGCGCTGGTGGGGGTGCTGTTCTTCGGCGAGCGCATCAGCGGGCGACGCGCGCTGGCGTTGCTGGTCGGCTTCGGCGGCGTGCTGGTGCTGGCCAGCGGCAAGACCGCGGGGGCGAGCGTCGGCCTGGCCGTG
>NZ_JARUVM010000149.1 GCF_029763755.1 Luteimonas sp. 8-5 | reverse complement strand
GGTCGCTCAGCGCGGCCAGCTGCAGCAGCGGCGCGACCTGCAGCCGCGATGCCAGCAAGGCCCTGTGCCGGCCGCCGGCAATGACCAGGCCATCGAGGACCTCATCGCCGATCCGCAATGCGGGCGCGTCGATGCGCCAACCAGCGGGCTGCAGTTGCCAGCGCGTGCGTGCCTGCACCTGCTGCAGGCGCACGCGCGGCACCTTGCCTCCGGCCAGCGGCGCTCCACGCAGCGAGAGCGCGTCGAAACGGCCGTCGAACAGCACCGACTCGATGCGGTTGCCGCGCAGCGTCGCCCAGGCCTGTCCCTGGCCGGTGCCGGATTCGGCGACGACACCGGCGATGCGCAGCAACGGCGACCACGCATCGATCTCGATGCGGCGGGCCAGCACATGCGCGCGGCCGTCGCCGCTGCCGCGCTCGAGTTCGACCGTCGCCGATACCGGTGTGCTGTCGTCGCGCGCCCACACGCGCATGCCCATGCGCACCCGCTCGCCGTCGACCTGCAGGCGCACGTCCACGCGCGGCAGGCGCGCATCGATACCCAGGGACGGCGCGTCGATCGCCAGCTTGCCGCCGATGACCTGCAGCTCGCCCAGGCCTTCCAGCGCGGCGAAGGGATCGGCGCCGGGCCTGGCGTCGCCCGGCAGGCCGCGTACCTGCCAGCGGCCGTCGTCGCTGCGCTCCAGGGTCAGTTCGAGCCCGCGCAGGCGCAGCTCGGTGAACGAGCTGCCGGGCAGCAGGCCGGCGTACTGCGACACCAGCATCTCCGCGTCGCCGATGCGGATCGTGTCCGCGCCTTCGCCCAGGCGCAATCCATCCAGTTGGAGCAGCGGCCCGCGCCGGGTCCAGCGGGTCTGCATGCGGTCGAAGGCGACCGGCCGGTCGATGCGCTCGCCCAGCCACTTCGCGATCGCATCCGGGTGCCGTTCGGCCAGCGGCAGCAGCTGGCTGACCACGCCCGCCACCACCGCCATCAGCACCAGGCCGATCGCGAGCGCGTACCAGAGCCCGCGCCGCGCGGCGCGCAGGCGGCGTTGCAGCGACGGCTTCATTGCTCAGAGCAGCACGACATCGAACTGCTCCTGCAGGTACTGCGAATCGCCCTGGAAGCGGATCGACTTGCCGAGGAACTCCTCCAGTTCGGCGACCGCGGCCGACTCTTCGTCGGTGATGCGCGCGACCACCTTGGGCGAGGCGATCACCAGCAGGCGCGCCGCCTCGAACTGGCGCACCGCGCGGGTGATCTCGCGGAAGATCTCGTAGGTGACGGTTTCGCTGGTCTTGAGCATGCCGCGGCCGCCGCACTCGTGGCAGGGCTCGCACAGCTGCCGCTCGAGCGACTCGACGGTGCGCTTGCGGGTCATCTCCACCAGGCCCAGCGGCGAGAAGTCGTACACCGTGGTGCGCGCATGGTCGCGCGCCAGCGACTTCTCCAGCGTGCGCAGCACCTGGCGGCGATGTTCGGCGTCGTGCATGTCGATGAAGTCGATGATGATGATGCCGCCCAGGTTGCGCAGCCGCAGCTGCCGCGCCACCGCCTGCGCCGCCTCCAGGTTGGTGCGGTAGACGGTTTCCTCCAGGTTGCGCTGGCCGAGGAAGGAACCGGTGTTGACGTCGACCGTGGTCATCGCCTCGGTCTGGTCGATCACCAGGTAGCCGCCGGACTTCAGCGGCACTTCCTTTTCCAGCGCCTTCTGGATCTCGTCCTCGACGCCGTACAGGTCGAAGATCGGGCGCGCACCGCCGTAGTGCTCGATGCGCTCGGCCAGGCCGGGCTCCTCGGCAGGCAGCAGGGCGGGCATGTACTGCGCGGCGAACCCGCGCAGGCGTTCGCAGGTCTCGCGCGAGTCGACCTTGACCTTCTCCACGCCGCGGCGCATCAGGTCGCGCACCGCGCGCATCGGCAGGCTCAGGTCCTCGTACACGCAGCTGCCGACCTCGCTGTCGCGCACCCGGGTCTCGATCAACGCCCAGGCGCGGCTGAGGTAGGCGATGTCCTCGGCCAGCGCTTCGGCCGGCTGGCCCTCGGCGTTGGTGCGCACGATGTAACCGAACTCCCCGTGCGGTGCGGCCAGCTCGGTGACCAGGGCCTTGAGCCGCCCGCGCTCGGCTTCGTCCTCGATCCGCGCCGACACGCCGACCACCCGCGACTGCGGCAACAGCACCAGGTAGCGCGAGGGAATGCTGATCTGCGTGGTCAGGCGCGCGCCCTTGCTGCCGATCGGGTCCTTGACCACCTGCACGACTACGTCCTGGCCGTCGC
>NZ_JARUVM010000148.1 GCF_029763755.1 Luteimonas sp. 8-5 | reverse complement strand
CACCAGGTAGCGCGAGGGAATGCTGATCTGCGTGGTCAGGCGCGCGCCCTTGCTGCCGATCGGGTCCTTGACCACCTGCACGACTACGTCCTGGCCGTCGCGCAGCAGTTCGGCGATCGGCGGCACCGGCGCCGGCACGGCCTGGTCGGTGGCGTCGGCGCCGCGCGCGGCCAGCGGCCGCTGGATGTCGTTGGCGTGCAGGAAGGCCGCGCGATCCAGGCCGATCTCGACGAAGGCCGCCTGCATCCCGGGCATCACCCGCTGCACCTTGCCCTTGTAGATGTTGCCGACCACGCCACGCGACCAGCCGCGCTCGATGTGCAGCTCCTGCAGCATGCCGTTCTCGACCACGGCCACGCGGGTCTCGCGCGGGGTGACGTTGACCAGGATCTCCTCGCTCATGGCGCGGCTCCCTGGTCGAATTGCTGCAGCAGGCGTGCGGTTTCGTACAGCGGCAGGCCCATCACCCCGGAATGGCTGCCCGACAGGTGCGCGATGAAGCGCTGGGCCTCGCCCTGGATCGCGTAGGCGCCGGCCTTGCCCTGCCATTCGCCGCCGGCGACGTATGCGTCGATGGCGCGCTGGTCGAGGTCGCCGAAACGCACTTCTGAAATCGAGACCACCTGCGCCTCGCGCGACGCCGACACCAGCGATACCGCGGAGACCACGCGATGGGTGCGGCCGGACAGCCGGCCCAGCATCGCCGCCGCATCGGCGGCATCGGCCGGCTTGCCGAACACCTCGTCGTCGAGCACGACCTCGGTATCGGCGCCGATCACCCGCGCCCCGGCGATGGCCATCACCTGAAGCAGGCCGGCACCGGCCTTCTCGCGCGCGACCCGGCGCACGTAGTCCTCCGGCGGCTCCCCGGGCTGGCGTTGTTCGGGCACGTCGATGTCCAGGCAGTCGAACGGCTGCCCCAGGCGGGCCAGCAGCTCGCGCCGGCGCGGGGATTGCGAGGCGAGATACAGCATCCCTTCAAGAATAACCCGCACCCGCGCCGCAGGGCCGCCATGCACGGAAAGCCGTGGATTTCCGGCTCACCGCCCGTTCACCAGCGGGGGCACACCCTTTTTTCCAGCCCATTCACATCGCCTGGAGCCCCCGCATGCACCGATCCCGCTTCCCTTCGACCACCGCCCCGCTGCTCCTGGCCCTGCTGCTCATGGCCGGGTTCGCCGGCACCGCTGCGGCCCAGCAGACCGACGGCACCCTGCTCTCGGTCACGGCGCAGGCCGAGGCCAGCCGGGTCCCGGACGTGGCCACCCTGTCCGCGGGCGTGGTCACCCAGTCGGCCGACGCCAACACCGCCATGCGCGACAACGCCGCGCAGATGGACAAGGTGATGGCCGCGATCCGCAAGGCCGGCATCGCCGAGCGCGACATCCAGACCAGCGGCATCAACGTCCATCCGCAGTACCGCTATGCCGAGAACCAGCCGCCGGCGATCACCGGCTACCAGGCCAGCAACACCGTCAGCCTGAAGGTCCGCGACATCGGCAAGCTGGGCCAGGTGCTCGACGCCCTGGTCGCCAGCGGCGCCAACCAGGTCAACGGCCCGGGCTTCGAGATCGACAAGCCCGAAGCAGTCTACGACGAGGCCAGGCGCGAAGCGCTGAAGCTAGCCCAGGCGCGCGCCCGGATGTACGCCAGCGAACTCGGGCTCAAGGTCCGCCGCATCGTCAGCATCGACGAGGGTGGCGGATTCCACCAGCCGCCGCCGATGCCGATGATGGCCATGGCCCGCGAACAGAAGGCCTACGACACCGCGGTGTCCCCGGGGGAAACCACGCTCACCGCGAACCTGTCGGTGGTGTTCGAACTGGGGAAGTGAGATGAGCCGGACGCCCAAGGACACGCACGACCGCTCCGGTTACCGCGAGGAGCAGCCGCGCGACCGCGGCCAGGCGCGGCAGCCGGCCGAGCCCGCGCGTCCCAGCCCTGACGAGCCGGGCATCGAACGCGATACCGACGACCATCCCGTGCCGGACCGGCACGAGCGGGACAAGCGCAAATGAGCTAAGCGACCAACCGAGGGAGGTGGACCATGCAATACGCACAGACGCATTCTCACCCGCACCCACAGGCCAACCGCATCGCCGGCTACGCCTTCGCGATCGGCTTCAACGCACTGCTGCTGATGGTGTTGCTGGTCCCGATGCAGGGTCCGCCGCTGCTCAAGCTCCCGGGCGAGACCCAACCCTCGATCAGCTGGTACCTGCCGCGTCCCGAACCGACGCCGGTGCCGCCCACGGTGCCGGTGACGCCCCGTCCCCCGACACCCACGACGACCACCGCGCCGCGCGTGCAGTCGCCGCCGACACCGGTCGACGTGATCGTCGACCAGGGCAGCGAGCAGGCATCGCCGCCCCTGCCCGACACGACGGCCACCGAAGTGGCAAGCATCTCCATGCCCGTCGCGCCGCTCGCCGGTGCGCGCCTTGAGTATCTTGAAGCGCCGCCGCCGGCCTACCCGCGTGCCTCGGCGCGCATCCACAGCGAAGGCACGGTGCTGCTTGAAGTTCTGGTCGACGTCGACGGCCGTCCGTTGCGGGTCGACGTGCGCGAGGGCAGCGGTGACGGGCGCCTCGACGCGGCCGCGCGCCGGCAGGTCCTGGAACACTGGCGCTTCCGTCCGGCGATGTACAACGGACAGGCGGTGCAGGCGATCGGCCTGGTGCCGATCAACTTCAGGCTGCGCTAGCGCAAGCCGCGCCGGTCAGGCGCGGTGGTAGGGGTGGTTGGCGAGCAGCGCCGCGGCGCGGTACAGCTGCTCGGCAACCACCAGCCGCACCAGCATGTGCGGCAGCGTCAGCGGCCCCAGCGACCAGGTCTCGTCGGCGACGGCGAGTACGTCGGGCGCATGGCCCTCGGGACCGCCGATCAGAAATGCCAGGTCACGGCCGCCGTTGCGCCAATGCTGCAGGCGCTGGGCGAGTTCCTCCGACGACCAGGCCTTGCCGCGTCCGTCCAGCGCGACCACGTGTGCCGTTTTCGGCAATGCCGCAATCACCCGCGCACCCTCGTCGGCAGTCGCGCGCGCGGCGTCGCGGCCCTTGCCGCGCAAGCCGGGTTCGATCTCGACCAGGTCCAGCGGCAGCCAGTGCGACAGCCGCTTCCGGTATTCGGCGAAGCCGCTGGCGACCCATGCGGGTGGCTTTTCCCCGATGGCGATGAGGCGCGCCTTCACGGCGCCGCTTACGCTACGCCCGCGTTCTCGGGCGGCTGGTCGCCCACGGTCCAGAGGCGCTCGAGCGCGTAGAACTCGCGCACGCGGGGCAGCATGACGTGGACGACGACGTCGCCCAGGTCGACCAGCACCCACTCGGCCTCGGTCTCGCCTTCGACGCCGAGCGGTTGCACGTCGAGCTTCTTGGCGAAGCGCACGACCTCGTCGGCGATCGACTTGACGTGGCGGCTGGAGGTGCCGGACGCGACGACCATGAAATCGGTGACGCTGCTCTTGCCGCGCACGTCGATCTCGACGATGTCCTTGGCCTTGAGTTCTTCGACCGCACCGTGGACAGCCTCGAGCAGCTTCTCGATGGGCGGGGGCGGGTTGGGCAACTGGGTCTTGATGACCTGGGCTTGGGTGGTCAAGGGCGTCCGGGTTTCCTGGAAATCGGCGGCGATTATAACCGGGCCCCGGTCACGGCCCTGTAACGGCTCGATAAAGGCCATGAGCGTCGATGTAGCCGGCGACCGGCGCCGGCACCAGGTGGCGCCAGGGCTGGCCGGCGGCGATCCGGGCGCGGATGGCGGTGGCCGAATGCGGATGCAGGGGCTGGTGGAGCCACAGCACCTTGCCGGCCGGCGACTGCGACAGTTCGTCCGGGGTCCGGGCCATGCGTCCCTGCAAGGCCGCCTCCAGCTCGGGCGGCAGGCCGTCGTCGCCGTCGCGGCTGGCGACCACGAAATGGGCCAACCCGAACAGCTCGCGCCAGGACTTCCAGGTCGGCAGGCCGGCGAAGCTGTCGGCGCCCACCAGCAGCGCGACCGGAGCGGCCTCCCCGATCTCCGCGCGCAGGCCGCGCAGGGTGTCGACGCTCCAGGAACGGCCGCTGCGCGCCAGTTCGCGCAGGTCCAGGCGCAGGCCCGGTTCGCCTTCCAGCGCGAGTTCCAGCATCGCCACGCGCTGGGCCGCGGTGGCACCCGGCGGCGGGCGATGCGGCGGATCGGCGGCGGGCATCAGGTGCACGGACACGCCCAGGCCCGCGTGCGCGGCGCGCGCGATCGCCAGGTGCCCTGCGTGGACAGGATCGAAGGTGCCGCCGTAGAGCACGTGCAGCGCGTGCATCGCGTTCAGCCGGCCAGCAACGCCGCTGCGGGCGGACTGGCCACGGCCACCAGCAGGCGCTCGAGCTGCACCCAGGCATCCTCGGGATCGCGGCCGGGAACGCCGCGTCCCTTGGCGATGCGGTCCACGCGCCCGAGGATGCCGACGAAGGTTTCCCAGCGCGACAACGGATGGCGCTGCAGCGCGCGCAGGTAGCTGGCCTGGCGCGCATCCCAGATCCGTTGCGCCTTGAATTCCGCGTTGAGGTTGCCGCCGCGTGCCTTGGTTCGTGCCAGCACCGCCGCACGCTGCAGCTCCATCGCCAGCATGCCCAGCAGCGCGGGCACCGCCTGGCCTTCGCCGCGCAGGCCGCGCAGCATGCGCGACACCAGCACCGGATCGCCGTTCAAGGTGGCGTCGATGAGCCGGAACACGTCGTAGCGCGCCGAGTCCGCGACCAGCGCGTCCATCCGCTCGACGTCGAGCACCTGGCCGTCGGCGAGCAGGGCCAGCTTTTCGATTTCCTGCGCGGCGGCGAGCAGGTTGCCCTCCACGCGTTCGGCCAGGCGCTGCACGGCCGCGGCATCGGCCTTCAGGCCGCGCGAGCGCAGCCTGCGGTCGATCCATTCGGGAAGTTCGTGCGGCTTGACCGGCCATGCCACCGAGACCACGCCGATGCGGCCGATCGCCTCGCTCCACTTGCCGCCGTGCTGCCTGCTCCATTCGCCGCAGGTCACCAGCAGGCAGACGTCGGCCGGCAGCTCGGCGCAGGCTTCGGCCAGCACGCGCGCGCCCACGGTGCCCGGCTTGCCGGTGGCCAGGCGCACCTCGATCAGCCGCCGCGACGCGAACAGGCTCGGCGCGCGCAGGCTGGCCGAGAATCCGTCCCAGTCCAGGTCGCGCTGGTTGCCCTCGATCATGAACACTTCGCGCTCGGCGATGCCCT
>NZ_JARUVM010000147.1 GCF_029763755.1 Luteimonas sp. 8-5 | reverse complement strand
GGTTGCGGTTGGCTTCGCCGACCATCGCCGCCAGCGCGGCGACGTCGCGCAAGCCGAGGTTCACGCCCTGGCCCGCGAGCGGATGCACCACGTGCGCCGCGTCGCCGAGCACCAGCACTCGCCCGCCCACCTGCGATGACACCAGTTGCCGGCGCAGCGGGAAGGCCGCCCGCGTCGACAGCGGCCTGGCGGCACCCAGGCGTGCATCGAAGGCACGCGTCAGCTCGCGGCCGAACGCTTCGTCGTCGAGCGCGAGCACGCGCGCGGCTTCGGCATCGGGCAGGGTCCAGACGATGGAACTGGACCCGTCGCCACAGGGCAGGAACGCCAGCGGCCCGGTCGGCAGGAACCGCTGCCAGGCGGTGTCTTCGTGGCCGTGTTCCGTCGCGACGTAGCCGACCACGCCACGCTGCCCGTAGTCGTGGCGCTCGACGTGCAGCCCGGCCAGTTCGCGCAGCGTGGACTGGGCACCGTCGGCGGCAATGGCGATGCGTGCCTGCAGCTGGCTGCCATCGTCGAGCCG
>NZ_JARUVM010000146.1 GCF_029763755.1 Luteimonas sp. 8-5 | reverse complement strand
GTCGCGACGTAGCCGACCACGCCACGCTGCCCGTAGTCGTGGCGCTCGACGTGCAGCCCGGCCAGTTCGCGCAGCGTGGACTGGGCACCGTCGGCGGCAATGGCGATGCGTGCCTGCAGCTGGCTGCCATCGTCGAGCCGCAGTCGTGCGACGTCGTCGCCGTCGGACGAGTCCAGCGCGACGACGCGCGCCGGCGCATGCACGCGCACGCCGGCCGCGTCGAGCGCGGCCCACGCACGATCGACCAGCAAGCCGTTCTCGACGATCCAGCCCAGTTCGCGCCGGCCGAATGCGTCGGCGTCGAAGGCGAGTTCTCCTCCTCCCGCTGCATCCCACACCCTCATGCGCCGGTACGGATGCAAGCGTGCCTTGCGCACTTCGGTCCACACACCCAGCGCATCGAGCAGGCCCGCGTTGTCGGCGGCCAGGGCGAACACGCGCAGGTCGGGATGGTCCGGGCGCCATGGCGCCGGCGTTGCGGCTTCGACCAGCACCACGTCCAGCCCCTGGCGCGCCAGCGCCAACGCACACGCGGTGCCGACCACGCCACCGCCGACGACCGCGACATCGACGCCCTGGCGGCGGTTCATGCGGCGTCCGCCCGGCACAGGCGCGGCACCTGGCCGCGATACCCCATTGCGCCGCCGACGAGCCAGGCCTGCAGCGCCGGCAGGCGCTGCGCAGCAAGCAGGCCGGCGCTGCGCGCGGGGCGCAGCAGCCGCTGCGGATTGGCGGTCAGGCGCGCAAGGCCGTCGGAGAAGGCCAGCGTACGCTGGCGGTCGTCTTGCCGGCGCCGCGCGTATTCAGCGAGCAGACCGGCACTGCCCGGATCGTCCGCACCCTCGATCAGCTCGGCCAGGGTCAGCGCATCGCGCAGGCCGAGATTGAAGCCCTGGGCCCCGACCGGGTGCAGGCTTTGCGCCGCATTGCCGACCAGTACCGCACGCGCCGCCGTTGTCGCGTGCGCGCAGGTACGCACCGCCGGATATCGGCTGCGCGGCCCGGATTCGAGGAATCGCCCGGCGCGCCAGCCGAAGGCATCCTGCAGCCGCGCCAGCCAACCGGCGTCGTCCAGGGCAGCGACAGCATCGGCCTCTTCGCGCGGCACGCCATGGACCACGCCGTAATGGCGATCGCCACGCGGCAACAGCGCCGTCGGACCGTCGTCACCGAAACGCTCCCATGCGTTGCCTTCCGGTGCCTGCGACGTGCGCACGCGGGCCACGAACAGCACCTGCCCGTAGTCGTGTTCATCGGCCCCGATACCCAGGCTCGCGCGCACGCCGCTGTGGCTGCCGTCGGCACCGACCAGCAGGCGCGCGGACAACACCATCCCGCCATCGCCGCCGTCGTCGACGCGGATCGTGCGCGAGTCGCTTGCGCCATCGTGCAGGCCCGCGAACCGCGCCGGGCGGTAGCGGGTCAGGCGGGTCAACGTCGCCAGGCGCGCTTCCAGTGCCTGTCCGAAGTCGCGCGCCACCACGACCTGGCCGAAGGCCTCGCGCCCGTAGTCGACGGCGTCGAGCCGGACCCGGCCGAAGTCGCCGTTGCGGCTGACGTGGATGCGCCGGATCGGCGCGGCCGGCATCTCCAGGCGCTGGATCACCCCCAGCGCGCGCAGCGCATTCACCGTCGCCTCGGCGAAGCTCAGGTTGCGCTGGTCGAACACCGCCGGCAGGGAGCCGGGCGGCGTCGCCTCGACCATCGCCACGTCGGCGCCGATGCGGTCCAGCGCGATGGCCAGGCTGGCGCCGACCAGCCCGCCCCCGACGATGACCACGTCGTGGTGGCCGGTCCTGGCGGGCGATGTGTGGGCGTGCTCACTCATGGCTGCGCTATGCTAACGGTTCCGGCCCGGCCGCTTGCATGAACATGATGACCCGACCCGCTTCCGATACCGTCTTCGCCCCCGGCCCCGTGGTGCTGGCCGCCCTGATCTTCGTGGCCGCGCTGTCGCGCCTGCTGCCGCATCCGCCGAATTTCTCGCCGGTCGAGGCGATCGCCCTGTTCGGCGGCGCGTACTTCGCTTCGCGGGCGTGGGCGCTGGCGGTGCCGATCGTGGCGATGCTGGCCTCCGACCTGGTCCTGGGCGCAATGATCGGCGGTGGTTACGCGACGTACCTGGGCGGCATCAGCTTCTGGACGGTCTATGCCTGCATCGCGCTGTCGACGGTGCTCGGCTTCGGCCTGCGCGGCAAGGCCAGCGCGCCGCGCGTGCTCGGCTACGGGCTGGCCGGCTCGGTACTGTTCTTCCTGGTCACCAACTTCGGCGCCTGGCTGGGTTCGCCGGCGTTCTATCCGCAGAACGCGGCAGGGCTGGCCGCCGCCTATGTCGCCGGCATCCCGTTCTTCAAGTGGACCGTCGTGGGCACGCTTGCCTACGCCGCGTTCCTGTTCGGCGGCTTCGCCCTGCTGCGCCGGCGCGTACCGGCGCTGCACGCGCAGACCGTCTAGGCGGGGCCCCGCCGTGGGCAACCGTCTCTCCAAAATCTATACCCGCACCGGCGACGACGGCAGTACCGGCCTCGGCGACGGGACGCGGGTGGCCAAGGACTCGGCGCGCGTCGCCGCCTATGGCACCGTCGACGAGGCGAACTCGGCGATCGGGCTGCTGCTGGCCGCATCGGTGCCCGAGCCGATCCGCGACCTGCTGACCACGATCCAGCACCAGCTGTTCGACCTCGGCGGCGAGCTGTGCATTCCCGGCCACGCCGCGGTCCACGATGCCGACATCGATGCGCTGGAGGCGGCGCTGGACCATTACACCGCCGACCTGCCGCCGCTGCGCGAGTTCATCCTGCCCGGCGGTGGCGACGCTGCGGCCCGGTGCCACGTCGCCCGCACCGTGGTGCGTCGCGCGGAACGTGAAACGGTTTCCCTGGCAAGGCTCGAGGATGTGCGGCCGCAGCCGGTCCGCTATCTCAACCGGCTGTCGGACCTGCTGTTCGTGCTGGCGCGCGTGCTCGCGCGGGCCGACGGCCATGGCGAAGTCACCTGGAAACACGAACGGCGCAAGGCGCGGCCGCTCCCGTGATGCGACGGATCCCCAGGCTCTCGCCACTGCCGGCCTGCATCGTCCTGGCATTGGCCGCCGCGCCGACCCCGGCCCACGCCGACGACGAGCGACCGGAAGACTGGAAGCTGTGCCCGGTGCAGGACACGATCCCCGCGTTCGCCAACACCGGCACCTCCGCGGTCACCGGCGGCGCGCGCGTCGACCTGCCCACCAACATCGAAGGCGACCAGCTCACCGGCACGGAGGCGGCGCCGCAGTTCGAGGGCAACGTTTCGCTCAGCCGCGGCGACCAGTTCCTGGGCACCGACAAGCTGGTGTTCGACAGCGAAACCGGCACCTACGTGGCCACCGGCAGCGTGCGCTACCAGGACTCCGGCATGCGCGTGGTCGCCGACCGCGCCGAAGGCAACCAGGAAAGCGACAGCCACGACCTGCAGAACGTGCGCTACCAGCTGGTATCGCGGCGCGGCAACGGCGGCGCCAGCCACATCGCCATGCAGGGTGCGCGGGGCTCGCTCTACGACGCCACCTACTCCACCTGCCCGCCGGAAGACCGCAACTGGGAACTGCGCGCGCAGCGCATCGACGTCGATACCGACTCGGGCATGGGCATCGCCCGCAACGCGACCCTGCGGGTAGGCAAGGTGCCGGTGCTGTACGTGCCGTGGTTTCCCTTCCCGGTCGACAACCGGCGCCGCACCGGCCTGCTGTATCCGGGCATCGGCTCGTCCGGCCGCAACGGTTTCGACTGGCGCCAGCCGATCTACCTGAACCTGGCGCCGCACTACGACGCAACGATCACCCCGCGCTACATGAGCAAGCGCGGCCTGCAGCTCGGCGGCGAGTTCCGCTACCTCACCAGCGGTGGCGGCGGCACGCTCGACTTCGCCTACCTGCCTTCCGACGACCTGGTGTCGCGCGAGCGCGCCGAGGAAGACGCCGAGTTCCTCGCCCATGGCTATCCGCTGGAGAACCGCCGCAAGGAAGACCGCGCGCGCTTCGGTTTCGAGGGCACTCAGTCCGTGGCGGACGGCTGGCAGGCACGCGCCAACCTGAACTGGATCAGCGACCCGCGCTACCTCGAGGATTTCAGCAGCAACGTCGAAGGCCTGGCGCCGTACTCGCTGTACAGCAACATCGGTGTCTACGGCCATGGCCGCTACTGGGAGGCCGGGATCATGGCCGACCACCAGCAGCTGGCCGACTACACCCTGGACGAAAAGATCCTGCCCCACGACCGCCTGCCGCGCGGATACGTGCACTGGCAACGCCCGCTGCGGAACTGGCTGTCGGCCGGCGTCGACGGCGAAGCCGTGCGCTTCCACCACCCCGAGCGCCCGGGCGGCAGCCGCTTGGACCTGAAGCCCTGGGTGAGCCTGCCGTTGCAGGGCAACAGCTGGTTCATGACCCCGAAGCTGGCGTGGCGCTACACCGGCTACCAGCTCGACGACGCCCTGGTCCCGGGCGCCGGCGATGCGTCGCCGAGCCGCAGCCTGCCCATCGTCTCGTTCGACGCCGGCGTGTTCTTCGACCGCAGCACCACGATCGGCGGCACCAGCTTCCTGCAGACGCTGGAACCGCGCCTGTACTACCTCAACGTTCCCTACCGCGAACAGGATCACCTGCCGCTGTTCGATACCCGGCCGATGACCTTCAGCTGGGGCCAGCTGTTCCGCGACAACCGCGACACCGGCGCCGACCGGCAGACCGACGCCAACCAGCTGACGGTGGCCATCTCCACGCGCCTGTTGCGCCAGTCCGACGGACGCGAGAAGTTCTCCGCGAGCATCGGCCAGATCCGCTATTTCGACGAGTCCCGGGTCACGGTGCCCGGCGAAGTGCCGGTGGAACGCGGCAAGTCGGCCTGGGTCGGCGACGCTAGCTGGTCGATCAACGACCGCTGGAGCATCGGCGGCTCCTACCAGTGGGACCCCAAGTTCCGGCGCAAGGACCTGGCCAGCGTCCGCACCCGCTACCTGATCGGCGATGACGGCATCGCCAACTTCAGCTACCGCTACCGGCGCGACCTGCTCGAACAGGTGGACTTCAACTTCCTGTATCCGATCAACCGGGCCTGGAGCCTGGTCGGGCGCTATTACTACTCGACGCACGACAACCAGCTGCTGGAAGGGCTGGCCGGCGTGCAGTGGGACAGCTGCTGCATGGCGGCGCGCGTGGTGCTGCGCCGATACCTCCACAACCGGCTCGGCGACCTGGGCAATTCGGTCCAGTTCGAACTGGAACTGAAGGGCCTGGGCTCGGCCGGTCCGGACACGGAGAGCCGCCTGCGCCGTGCTATCCTCGGCTATTACCGCGAGGACCTCTACCTCGTGCCGCCGTCGCCCGCCAGCGGCGATGCCGACGCCACCCTCCCCGACCCCATGCCATGAACCGACTGACCGCCAGCCTCTTCGCCGTCGCCGTCGCCAGCCTCTGCTGGATGCTGCCGGCCGCCCCGGCCCAAGCCCAGCAGCCGATGCAGCCGCTGGACACCATCGTCGCCGTGGTCGACGACGACGTGATCCTCCGCTCCGAGCTGGACATCGCCCTGGCCAACATCGAAAGCCAGTTCGAAGGACGCCGCGACCAGCTGCCGCCGCGCGACATCTTCGAACGCCAGGTGCTGGAACGCCTGATCCTGACCAAGCTCCAGGTCGGCCGCGCGGCCAGCATGGGCATCCGCGTGAGCGACGCCGAACTGGACGGAGCCATCGTCGACATCGCCGCGCAGAACAACATGACGCCGGCCCAGCTCGTGACCCAGATCTCCGCCGACGGCATGACCGCCGCCGACCTGCGCGCCTCGGTGCGCGACGAGATCACCCTGCAGCGGCTGCGGCAGAGCTTCGCCCAGAGCCAGATCAGCGTCACCGAAGGCGAAGTCGATGCGGCCATGGCGAACGAGGCCAGCGGCAACCAGTACCACCTGGCGCACATCCTGATCGGCGTCGCGGAAGGCTCGACCCCCGACCAGATCGCATCCGCGCAGGCGCGCGCCGAGCAACTCACGGCGCAGCTCGAGGCGGGCGCAATCGAATTCCAGGCCGCGGCGGTGCGCTACTCCGCCCGCCCCACCGCGCTGGAAGGCGGCGACCTGGGCTGGCGCAGCATCGACGAGATCCCGCCCGCGTTCGCGCGGATCATCGCCGGCATGCAGCCGGGCGAGATCTTCGGGCCGATGCGCGCGCCCACGGGCTTCCAGCTGGTCAAGCTGGTCGAGAGCCGGACCGGGGCCAGCAACACGCCCGTCGCGGTGACCCAGTTCCAGGCGCGCCACATCCTGATCCGGCCCGGGGAGGACGGCGAGGCTGCGGCCAGGGCCAAGGTCGAGACCCTGCGTGCGCGCATCGCCGGCGGTGCCGATTTCGCCGAACTCGCCCAGCAGAATTCGCAGGACGAGGCCAGCGCCGACCGCGGCGGCTCGCTGGGATGGTTCGCACAGGACGGCTATGGCGCGGACTTCGGCGCCCAGGTCGCGGCCCTGAAGGATGGCGAGGTCTCCGCGCCGTTCAGGACCGCGGCAGGCTGGCACATCGTCAAGCGCGAAGGCTCGCGCGAGGTCGCCGCCACGGACGAGAACGCGCGCCAGCGCGCACGCGCCACCATCGGCCAGCGCAAGCTGGAGCAGGAATGGGACCGCTACCTGCGCGAACTGCGCGGCGAAGCCTACGTCGACATCCGCCTGCCGGCGGCCAGCGGCAGCTGAGATGCCGCGCCCGAGGCTGGCGCTGGTTCCGGGCGAGCCGGCCGGCGTCGGACCGGAGTTGTGCGTACGCGCGATCCAGCACGAGCACGGCGCCAACCTGACCGCGTTCGGCGACGGCCGCAGCCTGCTGGCCGCGGCCGCCGCCCTGCAACTGCCCCTGGCCTTCGCGCCGCCTGGCGCCGACAGCCGCCCCGGCGTGCTGCCCCTGGTCGAGATCCCGGCCGCGGTCGCCACCCGTTTCGGCGCGCCCGAGCCCGGCAATGCCGCCAGCACCATCGCCGCGCTCGAACAGGCCGGTGCGGCCTGCCTGCGCGGCGATTTCCAGGGCATGGCGACCGGCCCGGTGCACAAGGCCGCGATCAATGCCGGCGGCATCGCCTACACCGGCACGACCGGCCTGCTGGCCGCCCAGGCCGGATGCGACGTGGTGATGATGCTGGCCAACGACGTCGTGCGGGTGGCGCTGGCCACCACCCACCTGCCGTTGCGCGAGGTCCCCGACGCGATCACTGCCGACGGCCTGGCCGGCACCCTGCGCATCCTGCACGCTTCGCTGCGCCATGACTTCGGCATCGACGCGCCGCGGATCGCAGTGCTGGGCCTCAACCCGCATGCGGGCGAGGACGGCAACCTCGGGCGCGAGGAACTGGACGTCATCGCCCCGGTGCTGTCGGCACTGCGGGCCGGAGGCATGGACCTGCACGGACCGCTGCCGGCCGATACCGCTTTCCTGCCGGCGAAGCTGGCGCAATGCGACGCGGTGCTGGCGATGTACCACGACCAGGGCTTGCCGGTGCTCAAGTACAGCGGTTTCGAGCAGGCCGTGAACCTCACCCTGGGCCTGCCCTATCCGCGCGTGGCGGTCGACCACGGCACCGCGCTGGACCTGGCCGGCAGCGGTCGCGCCGACCCGTCCAGCCTGCTGGCGGCGATCCGCACCTGCGCGATGCTCGCACGGG
>NZ_JARUVM010000145.1 GCF_029763755.1 Luteimonas sp. 8-5 | reverse complement strand
TCGCCGATCTGCGCGCGCAACTCGCGGTTGGCACCGGCCAGCTCGCGGGTGCGCGCCTCGACCCGGAACTCGAGCTCGGCGTGCGCCGCCTTCAGGTGTTCCTGCGCGCGCTTGCGCGCCAGGCCGCCGCCGATGTGGTGGGCGACGAAGGTCAGCAGCTCCTGGTCGCGCTCGGTGAACATGATCTCCGGGGTGTAGGTCTGCACCGCGATGGCGCCGACCACGGTGCTGTCGCGCATCAGCGGCACCCCGAGCCAGCTGTGCGCCAGCGCGCCGTGGCTGCGCACGTCGCCGGCTGCCTCGAGCTCGGCGATGCGGGCGCGGTCGGCAAGCAGCGGCTCGCCCTGCAGGATCACGTACTCGGTCAGGCCCTTGCCCAGCTTGCGCGTGGTGCGGGCGGCGTCGCGCTCGTCGACCGAGTACGGGAACTCGATCTGGTCGCCCTCGGGCGTCAGCAGCGCGATGTAGAAGTTGCGCGCGTACAGCAGTTCGCCGACGACGCCGTGGACGTCGGCGTAGAAGCGCTCCAGGCTGCCGGCGACCACCGACATCTCGGTGATGCGGTACAGCGCCCGCTGCAGACGCTCGGCGCGCTGGCGTTCGATGATCTCGGCCTGCAGCACCAGGTTGGCCTGCTGCAGCTCCAGGGTGCGCTCGTCGACGCGCTGCTCGAGCTCGACCTTGGCCTGCTTGCGGTCGAGCGCGGTGAGGATGTGCTGGGCCACGTACTCCAGCAGCGCGCGGTCCTCGCTGCTGTAGCTGGCCGGATGGTCGTAGCTCTGGACCACGATGGCACCGCACACCCGGTCGTCGCGGCGCATCGGCACGCCCAGCCAGTCGGCGCTGTCCGGGCCGTGCTTGATGTCCAGGTGCACGCCCAGTTCGTGGCGCAGGCGTGCCGAAGGCCCGAGCAGCGGCTTGCCGTGGCGCAGCAGGGCCACGGTGAGGCTGTTGGGCATCTCCGACACGGGCGTCTCGACCTCGGGCTGGGCCACGTAGGGATCCAGGCGGTCGGCGAAGTACAGGAAGCGGATGCTCTCGCGGACGTCGTCGTAGAGCACGATGTAGAAGTTCTCCGCGTACATCAGCCCGGCGACCACGGCGTGGATCCGGCCGAGCATCTCCTGCATCTCCAGCGCGGAACCGGCCAGGTCGGCAATCTCGTACAGCGCCTGCTGCAGGCGCTGGGACTTCTGCAGCGCCTCGATCCGGGTCTGGGCATGGGCCGAGGCCAGTGTCGCGGCAACCGTACGCCGGGCCAGTGCCACCCAGGCCAGGCGCGAAGCCGGGGGCAAGGGTTCGCCCAGGCGCGCCGAGAGGGCAACCCGGGTCTCGCCGTCCTCCCAGGTTTCGTCGATCTCGTTGGCCGACAGCGGCAGGGGCTTGCCGTCGAGGCCCGCTTCGGCGCGCGC
>NZ_JARUVM010000144.1 GCF_029763755.1 Luteimonas sp. 8-5 | reverse complement strand
GGCGCGTGCGGGGCCTCGGAGAGGCCGTCGCCCGCCTGCTGGTCGCGCCAGCGGACCACGACGCTGGAACCGGTGGGCAGGGTATCGGCCAGGGCGCCGGCGAGTCCCGCCAGCGTGGGCGCGGCGGACTGGGCCAGCTGCGCTGCCGTCACTTCGGCCTGGATGTTCCCTATCCCCATGGCCGAAGCTTAACCTGCCCTGTCCGGGATGGACCAAGCAGATACCAACAGCCGATGACAGACACCCTGGCCGGGGAGGCCGCATTCACCCTCGAGGTCAAGCACAGCCGCTTCCTGGCCCGCGCCGCCCCGGTGGGCTCGGCCGACGAGGCCCAGGCCTTCCTGGCGGCGGTCTCCGACCCGGCCGCGACCCACAACTGCTGGGCTTGGCGGATCGGCGACCAGTACCGCTCCAGCGACGACGGCGAGCCGGCCGGGACCGCCGGGCGGCCGATCCTGGCCGCCAGCGCCGGCCAGGGCTACGACCGCGTCGCCGTGGGCGTGACCCGTGGGGTGGGGGGCCGCCTGCGGGGGGCCGGGGGCCTGGGGCGCGCCTCCGGCGGGGCCGCGGCCGAGTGCCTGCGGCGTGCCGAACGCCTGCCCGTGGTGGCCATGCGCACCGTGGCCCTGCACGCCGGCTTCGACGACATCGGCACGGTGCATGCGGTGCTGGCGGCCGTGGGCGCGGAAAAACTCGACGAGCGCTTCGAGGCCGACGGGTTGCACCTGCAGGTGTGCGTGGCCGAAGCGCAACTCGAAGCCCTGCGCGTGCAACTGCGGGATGCGACGCGCGACCGGGTGCGCCTCCTACAATAGGCCGATGGCAACTCCTTCCGATTCCGCGGCCAAGGCGCCGGTCGGCACCCTGGCCGCCCTGTGGCCGTTCGTGCGCGCGCACCGCGGGTTGTTCGCCGCGTGGCTGGTCGCCCTGGCCTGCTCCTCGACCGCCACCCTGAGCCTGCCGGTCGCGTTCCGGCACATGATCGACCAGGGCTTTTCCAGCGGCGCCAACATCGACCGCGCGTTCGTGTTCCTGTTCCTGGTCGCCCTGGCGCTGGCACTGGCGACGGCCGCGCGGTTCTTCTTCGTCTCGCTGCTGGGCGAGCGCGTGGTCGCCGACATGCGCGAGCGGCTGTACACCCACCTGCTCGGCCTGGACGCGGCCTTCTACGACCGCACCCGCAGCGGCGAACTCGTCTCGCGGCTGACCGCCGACGCCGAGCTGTTGCGCAGCGTGGTGGGCTCGAGCATGTCGGTGGCGCTGCGCAGCCTGGTGACGGTGGTCGGCTCGATCGCGATGCTGTTCGTGACCAGCCCGCACCTGGCCCTGTACGCGCTGGTCGGGATCCCGCTGGCGGTGCTGCCGATCGTGGTCGGCGGGCGCCGGCTGCAGAAGATGTCGCGCGCCAGCCAGGACCGGATCGCCGACGCCAACATGCTCGCGACGGAAACCCTGGGCGCGGTGCGCACGGTGCAGGCGCACGCGCGCGAGGCGTACGAGCGCGGGCGCTTCGGCGCGGCGCTGAAGCTGGCCGTGGCCACCGCGCGGCGCCGGATCGGCGCGCAAGCGATCGTGACCGCCGTGGCCATCGTGCTGATCTTCGGTGCGATCACCCTGGTGCTGTGGTCGGGTGCGCACGACGTGGCCGAAGGCAGCATGAGCGCCGGCACCCTCGGCCAGTTCGTGCTGTACGCGCTGATCGGCGGCGGCTCGGTCGGCGCCCTGGCCGAAGTCTGGAACGAACTGCAGCGCGCCGCCGGCGGCATGGGCCGGATCGCCGAGCTGTTGCAGCAGGCGCCGGCGATCGTGGCGCCGGCCGCACCGACCCCACTGCCGGTGCCGCTGCGCGGCGAGATCGTGTTCGACGACGTCACCTTCCACTACCCGATGCGCCCCGACCTGCCGGCGCTGGAACATTTCGACCTGCGCGTACGCCCGGGCGAAACCGTGGCCCTGGTCGGCCCTTCCGGCGCGGGCAAGAGCACGGTGTTCACCCTGCTGCTGCGCTTCCACGACCCGGAGTCCGGCCGCATCCGGGTCGACGGCGTCGACGTGCGCGACGCGGATCCTGCCGCGCTGCGCGACGCGATCGCGCTGGTGCCGCAGGCGCCGACCATCTTCGCCGCCAGCGCCGCCGACAACATCCGCTACGGCCGGCTGGAAGCCAGCGACGCGGAAGTGCGGGCGGCAGCGCGCTCCGCCGAGGCCGACGCCTTCATCGACGCCCTGCCTGAAGGCTTCGCCAGCGAACTGGGCGAGCGCGGCGCGCGCCTGTCCGGAGGCCAGCAGCAACGCATCGCCATTGCCCGCGCCCTGCTCAAGGACGCGCCGCTGCTGCTGCTGGACGAGGCGACCAGCGCACTCGATGCCCAGAGCGAACATGCAGTGCAGCACGCCCTGGAGAACCTGATGGCCGGCCGCACCACGCTGGTCATCGCGCACCGCCTGGCCACCGTGCTCAAGGCCGACCGCATCGTGGTGATGGACCGCGGCCGCGTGGTCGCCGAGGGTACCCATGACGCGCTGATGGCGCAGGACGGCCTGTACGCGGAGCTCGCGAAGCTGCAGTTCCTGGACTAGAGCGCGCGGGCGAGGACGTCGCCGAAGGCGATGTCGGCCGGCAGCGTGCCCAGGGCCATCGCATGCGGCGCCTGCAGGCGGGTGCGTTGGAAAACCATTGCCAGCGGACTGCCGGAACGGTGCAGCACGCTCGCCTGAAGCGCCAGCGCCAAGGCTTCGACGAAGCTGCGTGCAGTGGCCTCGGGGACAACGGCCTCGCCGTGCAGCGGGGCGCGCAGGCGATCGAGGAGCGCAGCATCGAGCGGCGCATCCTGCAGTTCCCGCCAGAGAGCGGCGCCCGTAGCGGGCTCTTTCGCCAGCGCACGCAGCACGTCCAGGCACTGGATGTTGCCGCTCCCTTCCCAGATCGAGTTCAAGGGCGCTTGGCGGTACAGCCGCGGCAGCAGCGACTCCTCGACGTAACCGTTGCCGCCGATGCATTCGAGCGCCTCGGCCGCGACCAGCGGCGCGCGCTTGCAGATCCAGTACTTGCCGACGGCGGTGGCGACGCGGGCGAAGGCCGCCTCGGACGGGTCGCGGGGCGCTGCGTCGACCGCGCGTGCCACGCGCATCGACAGCGTCAATGCCGCTTCGGCCTCGAGCACCAGGTCGGCGAGCACGTTGCGCATCAACGGCTGGTCGGCCAGCGGCCTGCCAAAGGCGACGCGATGGCGGCAATGGTGGATTGCCTGCGCCGCGGCCATGCGCATCAGGCCCGAGGAGCCGAGCATGCAGTCCAGCCGCGTGAGCATCACCATCTCGAGGATGGTGGCGATGCCACGACCCTCCTCGCCCACGCGCCAGGCACGCGCGCCATGGAATTCGACCTCCGACGACGCATTCGACCAGTCGCCGAGCTTGTCCTTGAGCCGCTGCAGCGCGAAGGCGTTCTTCGAGCCGTCGTGCAGGCGGCGCGGCATGAGGAAGCAGGTGAGCCCGCCCGGCGCCTGCGCCAGCACCAGGAAACCGTCCGACATCGGTGCGGAGAAGAACCACTTGTGGCCGGTGAGTGCGTAGGGCGCGGCCGGGTCGTCCGATTCGAGTGCCACCGGCGTCGCCGCAGTCGTGTTCGCACGGACGTCGCTGCCGCCCTGCTTCTCGGTCATGCCCATGCCGAGGGTGATGCCGGGTTTGTCGACGACCGGGACCTCGCGCGCGTCGTAGTACAGCGCGGCCGCCTTGTCGGCCCACTCGCGCAGCCCGGGTTCGCGGCGCAGCACCGGCACCGCGGCGTGGGTCATGGTGAGCGGACAGCTGCTGCCCGGCTCGGCCTGGTAGTGCAGGTAGCTGAGCGCGGCACGCGCCACGTGCGCGCCGGGCACCGGCTCGGACCAGGACAGGCCGGCGACGCCGTTTTCGATCGCGGCGGCCATGACCGCGTGGTAGGCGGGATGGAATTCGACCCGGTCGATGCGGTTGCCCGCCACATCGAGCGTGCGCAGGCGCGGACGATCGCGATGAGCGTCGTGGGAGAGCGCCAACACCGTCTCCCCTGCGAGCGCACCATAGGCGGCGACGCGATCCGTGAAGCCGGCGGCGCCTTCGCGGGCAACGGCTTCGCGCAGGGCGAGATCGTCCTGCCACAGGTCGCGGGGCGCGAACGGCGGCGGCTGGTTGTCGGAAACGGCAGCGGCAGGAGGCCTGGTCATGTCCCGCAATCTACTCCGTCCGGCCTAACGATCCAGTGGACTCAGCACGCCCGCCCCGCCGCGATTGAGGACGTGGGTGTAGATCTGGGTCGTGGCGACGTCCTTGTGACCGAGCAACTCCTGGATCGTGCGGATGTCGTAGCCGGCTTCCAGCAGGTGGGTGGCGAAGGAATGGCGCAGGGTGTGGCAGGTGGCAGGCTTGTCGATCCCGGCGCGGCGGACGGCCGCCTTGACCGCACGCTGGAGGACGCTTTCATCCATATGGTGACGGCGGATGAGGCCACTGCGCGGATCGCAGCTGCGTCGCGGCGCCGGAAACACGTATTGCCAACCAAACTCGCGCGCTGCTCCCAGGTACTTGCGCGAAAGCGCGTCCGGCATCCAGACCTCACCGAAGCCGGCGGCAAGATCGCGCTGGTGCACCCGCCGCACCTCGCGCACCTGCACCTGCAGCGGTTCGCGCAGCCGCGCCGGCAGCATCGTGCGCCGGTCCTTGCCGCCTTTGCCCTGCCGGACCGTGACCTCGCCGCGGACGAAGTCCAGATCCTTGACCCGCAAGCGGACGCATTCCATCAACCGCAAGCCGCTGCCGTAGAGCAGGCTGGCCATGAGCCAGGCCAGGCCGCCCAGCTCGTCCAGCAGTGCCTGCACTTCCTCGCGCGACAGGACCACCGGCAATCGCTGCGGGCGCTTCGCGCGGCGGATGTCGTCCATCCAGGGCAGCTCGATGCCCAGCACTTCCCGATACATGAACAACAGGCCCGAAAGCGCCTGGTTCTGGGTCGAGGGCGCCACGTTTCCGTCCATAGCCAGCCGCGTCAGGAAGGCCTCCACTTCGCGGGCCCCAAGATCACGCGGATGGCGTTTGCCGTTGGCCAGGATGAAGCGGCGGATCCAGCCCAGATACGCCTCCTCCGTGCGCCTGGACATACCGAGACGACGCATCCGCGCCTGGACATCGGCCATCAGCCTGCCCGGGCGATCTCCCTGGGCAGCACCCATGGCTCCGCTTGCGGCTCCCGAATCCGGGTGAGACGATCCCATCGAAGCAGCTATTCGCGCCTCTGCAAACACCTCCAGATTAGGCCGCAGGAATAGGCTGCACCGTCAGGGATAAACCAATGATGTTGTGGGGATTTTCCGAATCCGGGCGCACGCGGCAGATGGGCTACGCCGCCCGTCTACGCTCGGTTTTTGAATCGATTAGTTGTTAGGCATCAGCAAGGAGGCTGCTCAGTGACAGACAGAGACGGACACTCAACCGGCATCGATGCAGCATCTAAAAGCCTGCCTGCCTTCCTCTTCGGAGGCTGCATTGGCGGTCTGCTGCTGGGTGTCATCTTCGGCAACATCCCCTATGGGGTCACGGGCGGCCTGTTGCTTGCCCCACTCGTCTGGTTCGTCCTGGCCGGCAGGCGCGCCGGTCCGCGGGCTCCGGACCCTGGCGCTGATGCCTAACAGATCATTCAAGCCGAACCCGCCCCGATACGCCGTTAACCCGGACGCGTCGGCGCTACACTCGGCTTCGGATACGACCCTTGGCGGGTCGGCTTAATTCTGGTGTTAGCCGTCAGGGAGGAATCATGGCCAACGGAAGCGACCATCTGCAAGAAAAGGTGCTGGCCAGCGGACTGATGACGATGGCCGCGGGAAAATCATCCGCCGTCATTGACAGCTTTGTCAGCTGGCTCATCGCAGGCGCCGGAGGTGCGATTGCGTTGGTGATTGGCAATCTGCCAGGGATCGGCCAACACCTTGACGTCGCCGTAGTCTCTTGCGCTTCCATCATCTATTTGATCGCGGCAGGCCTGACCGTGGTGGAAAAGTTCTTGGCCGCTGTTGTTATGGGCGCAGCGGAGAGCGCGTCCCAAGCCAAAGATTTCATACGCGATCTACCGCCGGATGGAAATCTCGACATGGAGGTGGTTTTTCGCGAGTTCGAGAGCGCCACTTTCAGGCCAATGCGATGGTTCATGTCCAAGTCCTTTGCAAAGGTTAGGAGCGGGGACTTCACTGCTTCCGCTAAGAACTTTGCTAGGTGCGCTCAGATTCAAGCATTCCTTGCACTGGCTGCAACTGGACTAGTCTTCTGGGCACTCGGCTTGTTAGTTTCCGGGCTGGACGGCTAACAATGCGTTCAAGCCGAACTCGTTTCGCTACGCAAACAACATGACAGGAAAAGCTTGCCATGTTCTTTGCTCCGCTACACGAGTCGGCTTAACTTGAGCGTTAGATCTCTATGAGCACTTCTGCAGCGTGGGAAACAGCGTCCGCAGTCATCGTCTCCTTAGGTGGCGGCGGTCTAATCGTTGCCTTTTTGTCCGCATGGCTCGGAAAGGTCTGGGCCAAACGCCTCATGACTGCCGAGACAGCGCGGCATGCGCGCGACTTGGAGGCGTTGAGGTCAACGCTTGTGGATGGGAACAATCGCTCGTCCCACCTGTTCAAAGAAAAGATTGCCCTCTATAAGGAAGCCGGCGGACCGCTTATTGATCTAATGACGGAGATGCAGTCCACCGGCAGCGTCAGTCGGGAAACGCAAATTTCGTTCGAGAAGTCGCGACTGTCGAGCACGGCGCTTCTAGCAATGTTTGCTCCTGCCGAAGTATTCGACTCCTATAACGGCATCGTTGACTACATGTTTGATTGTTTTGAGGGAAAGGATCAATTTCAGTTCCCTGTGTTCCGTGAGAAGGCACTCCGGATGCTTTCCCAAATGCGTCAGGATGTCGGCCTCTATACAGATGAGGTGACGTACCGGGGAACACGGTGAGAGATCTAACAATGCGTGTATGGACTCCTCCTGCAATAGGGCCTGGTGAGCTGCTGTTGGCTTAGGGCGGTTGC
>NZ_JARUVM010000143.1 GCF_029763755.1 Luteimonas sp. 8-5 | reverse complement strand
CGTGCGCTTCGTCCACTTGCTGCTCTCGGCATCCAGGACGGCAGTGCTGCCGTCGGCGAAGGCGATGTCGGCGGTGCCGCCGCCGCTGCGCAGCACCACCGCCGGAACCAGGCCGCCCTGGGCGGCGATCCCGCGCAGGCGCGCGCCGGCGGTGGCCGCATCCTCGTTCTCGCCCAGGTCGAAGTGCCGCTCGCGTTCCTTGCGCCAGCCATGGCGGTGGTCGTAGTCGATCAGACCGTCCTGGACCGCGCGCTGCGCGGCTTCCTGCATTACCGGGTCGATCGTGGTGATCACGTGGTAGCCACGGGTCAGCACGTCCTCGCCGTAGCGCGCCACCATGTCCTGGCGGACCATCTCGGCCACGTACGGCGCATCGACTTCAACCGGGATGTCGTGCGGCGTGGCGTGCATCGGCACCGCCTGCGCCGCCTTCTCTTCCGCCTCGGTGATGAAGCCCAGCTCGCGCATGCGCTGCAGCACGTAGTTGCGGCGGATGCGCGCGCGTTCCGGGTTCGCGACCGGATTGCCGCTGGACGGGAACTTGGGGATCGAGGCCAGGGCGGCGATCTCGTCCAGCTCGAGCTGGTCGAGTTCCTTGCCGAAGTAGAACTCGGCTGCCGCGGCGATGCCGTAGGAACGATTGCCGAAGAAACTCTTGTTGAGGTAGAGCTGGAAGATCTCGTCCTTGCCGAGCTCGCGTTCCATCTTCATCGCCAGCAACATCTCGGCCAGCTTGCGGGTGTAGCTGTACTCGCTGCTGAGGAAGAACTGCCGCGCCACCTGCTGGGTGATGGTGGAGCCGCCGGGCACGCGCTCGGCGTCGGTGGTGGCCAGCAGCCAGATGGCGCGGGCCACGCCGCGGTAGTCCACGCCGTGGTGGCGGTAGAAGCGGTTGTCCTCGATGGCGATGAAGGCCTGCTTGATCCGCTCCGGGACCCGGGCGATCTCCACCGGGTAGCGGCGCGTCTCGCCGAACACTGCGATCAGGCGGCCGTCGCGCCCATGCACGTAGAGGGGTTCCTGCAGTTCGACGGTGCGCAGCGACTGCACGTCCGGCAGGCGCGAGGAAACCACGAAATAGACCGTGCCCAGGGCCAGCAGGCCCAGCAGGGAGGCGGCTACGAAGGCGATCAGGGCCCAGCGCAGCAGGCGGCGGAACGGGGGCATCGGGGGGATTTCCTAAGGGCAAACGGGGGTCCCGGGCATGGCGCCACGGGGCGGTTCCAGTATAAAGGGGGTGCTGGTGGGGCCGGGGTCGGCATCGGGATCCGGGGATGAGACGGCCGTCGCGGCCCCGGTAGCTGGTAGTTGCCACGGGGCGCAAAGTCCGCTATTTAATGCCCCGGGACACGTTGTGCGCGTAAGCGCCCGTGAATATAGGGGAAAATTGTGGGGCTGATCACAAAAAGCCAGCCGCCCAAAATAGCGGTCGACATCAGCTCGACAGCGGTCAAGCTCCTGCAGCTGTCGCGGGCGGGTGATCGCTATCGGGTGGAGCACTACGCCATCGAGCCGCTCCCGGCCAATGCGGTGGTCGACAAGAACATCGCGGACCCCGAAGCGGTCGGCGAGGCGATCCGCCGCGCCATCGCCCGCTCGGGCAGCAAGGCCAGGCACGCGGTCGGCGCGGTTGCCGGCTCGGCCGTCATCACCAAGCTGATCCCGATGCCCAACGACCTGACCGAGGACGATCTCGAATCGCAGGTCGAGCTCGAGGCGGGCAACTACATTCCCTATCCGATCGAGGAAGTCAGCCTCGACTTCGAGGTCATGGGGCCGATGCCCGGCAACGACGACATGCTCCAGGTCCTGTTGGTGGCGTCGCGGTCGGAGAACGTCGAGACCCGCGCCTCCGCGCTGGAACTGGGCGGCCTCACCGTCACGGTGATGGACGTCGAGACCTTCGCCATCGAGAACGCCTTCGGCCTGCTCGGCGAATCCAGCGGGCCGGAAGACCAGCTGGTCGCGCTGGTCGACATCGGTGCCACCGTCACCACGCTCCACGTCCTGCGTGGCGGCCGCAGCCTGTACAGCCGCGAACAGGTGTTCGGCGGCAAGCAGCTGGACGAAGAGGTGATGCGCCGCTACGGCCTGAACCTCGAGGAAGCACGCCTGGCCAAGCGCCAGGGCGGCCTGCCGGACACCTACCAGGCCGAGGTGCTGCAACCCTTCCGCGAAGCGCTGGTCCAGCAGGTCAGCCGCCTGCTCCAGTTCTTCTACGCCGGCAGCGAGTTCAACCGCGTCGACCGCATCGTGCTGGCCGGCGGTACCGCATCGACCCCGGGCGTCGCGCCCATGGTCGAGGAACAGCTCGGCGTGCCCACGGCGGTGGCCAACCCGCTCGCGCAGATGACCCTGGGCCCGCGCGTCCAGGCGCCCGCGCTGGCCCAGGATGCGCCGTCGCTGATGATCGCCGCCGGGCTGGCGCTCAGGAACTTCGACTGATGGCACGGATCAACCTGCTCCCGTGGCGCGCCGAGCGGCGCAGGCAGCGCCAGACGGAAGTCCTCGCCATGCTCGCCTTCTCGGGCGTGCTGGCGCTGGCCCTGTCGTTCATCATCATCAGCTTCTACAACGGCCAGATCACCGGCCAGAACGAGCGCATCGGCTACCTCAAGAAGCAGATTTCCGACGTCGACGCCCAGATCAAGGAGATCGAGGAGCTCGACGACAAGAAGAGCAAGCTGCTGGCGCGCAAGGAAGTGATCGAACAGCTGCAGGCCAACCGCTCGAAGATGGTGCATTTGTTCGATTCGCTGGTGCGCACCATTCCCGACGGCGTGATCCTGACCTCGGTCAAGCAGGAGGGCGACAAGCTCACCCTGCAGGGCCGTTCGCAGTCCAACGCCCGGGTCAGCAACTACATGCGCAACCTTGAGAGCGCCGGCTGGATGACCAAGCCGGAGCTCTCGATCATCGAGGCCAAGAGCGGCGATCCGGGCCTGCCATACGTGTTCACGCTGACGGTGATGCTGGCCAACCCGAACGCGCCCAAGGACCTGGATGGCGACGGCGTGCCCGACGCGCCGGTGGCCGCGCCCGCACAGGGAGGGACCGCCTCGTGAGCCGCAACAAGATGGCGATCAAGGACCTGAACTTCAACAACACCGGGTCCTGGCCGCAGGAATACAAGATCGGCTTCTGCGCGATCCTGATCGCGGTCGTGGTCGGTGCCGCGTGGTGGTTCTTCGTCCGCGACAAGACCGAGGAGCTGGAGAAGCTCGAGCGCCAGGAAACCGACCTGCGCAAGGAATTCGAAACCAAGCAGGGCCGGGCGTCGAACCTGGAGCCGCTGAAGCTGCAGCTCGCGCAGATGGAGCAGCAGCTGCAGCAGATGCTGCGCCAGCTGCCGAGCAAGACCGAAATGCCCGACCTGATCATCGACATTTCGCAGACCGCGCTGGCCACCGGACTGAGCAGCGAACTGTTCCGGCCGGGCAACGAGTCGCCCAAGGAGTTCTACGCCGAGAAGCCGATCTCGCTGCGCATGGTGGGCACCTACCACCAGTTTGGCGCCTTCGTCAGCGGCGTGGCCTCGCTGCCGCGCGTGGTCATCCTGACCATGCACGACATCGCGCTGAAGCCGCGCAACCCGGACCGTGGCGGCATCCGCCGCGACGTTCCGCTCGAGCTGGCCGGCACGGTCAAGACCTACCGGTACCTGGACGAGGAAGAGCCGTCCAGCAAGCCGAAGCCCAAGAAGAAGGGAGGTCGCTGACATGCGTACGTCCCGGATGCTCATGGTGCTGGTGCTGCTGCCGTTGCTCGGTGCCTGCGGGCGCAGCGTGACCAGCTCGCCCACCGAGCCTTCCAACCTCGAGAAGTGGGTGGCCGAGGTGAAGAAGCGCCCGGCGCCCGCGCTCGAGCCGCTGCCGGTGATGCCGCAGTTCGAGACAGTCGAATATGCAGCGCAATCGCTGCGCGATCCCTTCAGCAATGCCTTCAGCGACGACGGCGGCATGGCCGGCCTGCGCCCGGATCCGAACCGGCGCAAGCAGGTCCTGGAGCAATTCCCGCTCGACGCGCTCGACATGGTCGGCACGATCGGCGAAGGCAGTGGCGTGGTCGCGCTGGTGATCGCGCCGGACAAGGTGACCTATCGGGTCCGGCCAGGGGTTTACATGGGCCAGGCAGAGGGTCGGGTAACCACCGTGACTACCGACCGGATCGACCTGGTCGAACTGGTACCGGACGGTGCAGGCGGCTGGCTGGAACGGCCCGCAACCATTGCGCTGGACGATCAATGAATCTGGGGGACAGGACGATGACCGTGACCAATGCCAAACGCCTGCGGCTTGTCCGCGCCTTGCCCTCGAGGGCAGGCGTGGCCGGGTTCGTGGCGGGAATGCTGGCGGCCTTCGGCAGCGTGCAGGCAGCGCCCCTGCCGGCGGCGCAGGCCGCACCCGCCGTTGCGCAAGCTGCGCCCGTGAACTCGCTGGATCCGGGCCGGCGCTTGCCCGGCACCATTTCCGTGGCCGACATCGACTTCAACCGCGGCGACGGCGGCGCGGCCAGGTTGACCATCCGCTTCACCGGTCCCGGCGCCCTGGTCGACATGCAGGACCGCGGCGGCACCCTGATCATCGAAATGCCGAACGTGGGCCTGCCGGGCAACATGCAGCAGCCGCTGGACGTGGCCGACTTCGCCACGCCGGTCGAGCGCATCGCGCCGTACGCGATCGGCGTGTCGGGCTCGCGCCTGGTGATGGACGTGCTCGGCACGTACAAGCCCAGTGCCTACCAGACCGGCAACGAATACGTGCTCGAAGTCGTGCCGCACACCGGCTCCGACGCTTCCGGTTCGCCGCTGACCCGCCGCCAGCGCGCGGTCGCCGGCCTCAACGACGCGCCCAAGTACACGGGCCGCCCGGTGACGTTCAACTTCCAGGACGTGCCGGTACGCACGGTGCTGCAGATCATCGCCGAGGAAACCGACGCGAACCTGGTGGCCTCCGATTCGGTCACCGGCAACCTGACCCTGCGCCTGGACGCGGTGCCGTGGGACCAGGCGCTGGACATCGTCCTGCGCGCCCGCGGCCTGGACAAGCGCCGCGACGGCAACGTGCTGTGGGTCGCCCCGCAGAAGGAACTGGCCGACTACGAGCTCGCGGTCAACCAGGCCCGCATCGCGGTCGAGAACTCCTCGGAGATGATCACCGCCTACCTGCCCGTGAGCTACGCCAGCGCCGACGACGTCAAGCTGCTGCTCACCGGCGAGGCCGGGCAGAACCGCCAGGGTTCCGGCGGCAGCTCGGGCAACATCGCCGGCACCATGGTCCAGCGCGGCCTGCTGTCGATGCGCGGCACCATCTCCGCCGACCAGCGCACCAACACGCTGATCATCCACGACATCCCCGAGCGCATCGAGGACATCAAGAAGTTCCTGACCATCATCGACCGTCCGGTCGACCAGGTGGTGATCGAGGCGCGCATCGTCGTCGCCAACGAATCGTTCGCCCGCGAACTGGGCGCGCGCTTCGGCATCAGCGGCGCCAGCGGCGACCCGGGCGACCGCAGCTCGGTCGGCTTCGGCGGCAACCTCGAGGCCTCGCAGGCGAATGCAGAGTCGCGCGCCGACGCGATCAACAGCCTCGAAGACACCGATACCGACCGCAGCCCGCCATTCGACGTGACCCGCGGCCTGATGACCAACCTGCCCAGCACCCTGGCGGGCGGTTCGGGCACGCTGGCGCTGTCGATCCTCAATGCCGGACACCTGCTCGACGTCGAACTGTCGGCGATGCAGACCGAAGGCCGGGGCGAGATCGTTTCGAACCCGCGCATCGTGACCAGCAACCAGAAGGAAGCGATCATCAAGCAGGGCGACCAGATCGGTTACCTGACCACGACCGGCGGCCAGCAGGGCAACCTGCCCAGCGTGCAGTTCAAGGACGCGATCCTGCAGATGAAGGTCACCCCGACCATCACCGCGGACGGTCGCGTGTTCCTGAACATGGACGTGCAGAAGGACGACCTCTCCGGCTTCGTGCAGACCGGCGTCGGCCAGGTCCCGCAGATCGCCACCCGCCAGGTCACCACCTCGGTGCTGGTCGACGACGGCCAGACCGTGGTCATCGGCGGCGTGTACGAGTTCCGCGACCAGTCCGACCTGTCCAAGGTGCCGTTCCTGGCGGACCTGCCGGTCATCGGCAACCTCTTCAAGAAGCGCGGCAACACCAAGAGCAAGGCCGAGCTCCTGATCATGGTCACCCCGCGCGTGATCCGCGTCTCGCAGCGGGCGCACGACTGAGTCGCAAGGCCAGCCGTTGCGGGGAGATGAAGGGGCCGGAGGGCCCCTTCATCGTTCCGGGACTGAACCAAACCCGTCGTGGAGGGTCAAAATCGACCCTGGCGCGACGTGCGCCGCAACATCATTGGCGCCATGGACACCAATAACGACGACCGCGGCCGGCTTCATGCCGCGTTCCGCCAACTGCGCGAAAGCCTGTGCGCCGAGATCGTGGGCCAGGACGCGCTGGTCGAACGGCTGCTGATCGCGCTGCTCGCCGACGGCCACCTGCTGGTCGAAGGCGCCCCGGGGCTGGCCAAGACGACCGCGGTCCGCGCGCTGGCCTCGCGCCTGGACGCCGGTTTCGCCCGCGTCCAGTTCACGCCCGACCTGCTGCCCGCGGACCTGACCGGTACCGATGTCTGGCGGCCGCAGGACGGCCATTTCGAATTCCAGCCCGGCCCGATCTTCCACCAGGTGTTGCTGGCCGACGAGATCAACCGCGCGCCGGCCAAGGTGCAGTCGGCGCTGCTCGAAGCGATGGGCGAGCGCCAGGTCACCGTCGGGCGCCAGACCTATCCGTTGCCCGAGCTGTTCCTGGTGATGGCCACGCAGAATCCGATCGAGCAGGAAGGCACGTTCCCGTTGCCCGAAGCGCAGCTCGACCGCTTCCTCATGCACGTCCGCGTCGGCTATCCGCAGGCGGCGATGGAAGCCGAGATCCTGCGCCTGGCGCGCGAC
>NZ_JARUVM010000142.1 GCF_029763755.1 Luteimonas sp. 8-5 | reverse complement strand
TGCCCGAGCTGTTCCTGGTGATGGCCACGCAGAATCCGATCGAGCAGGAAGGCACGTTCCCGTTGCCCGAAGCGCAGCTCGACCGCTTCCTCATGCACGTCCGCGTCGGCTATCCGCAGGCGGCGATGGAAGCCGAGATCCTGCGCCTGGCGCGCGACCGCGCCCGCCAGGCGCTGGCGCCGAAGCGCGAGCCGGCGCGCATGCCGCTGTCGGACGTGTTCGCCGCGCGCGCCGCGGTCCTGGACCTGCACGTGGCGCCGCAGGTCGAACGCTACCTGGTCGAGCTGGTGCTGGGCTCGCGCGAAGCAGGCCGCTACGACACCGAGCTCGGCCGCCGCATCGCGTGGGGCGCAAGCCCGCGCGGCTCGATCGCGCTGGAACGCTGCGCGCGTGCGCATGCGTGGCTGGCCGGGCGCGACTTCGTCACCCCGGACGACGTGCGCGCGATCGCGCCCGACGTCCTCCGCCACCGCGTGCTGCCCAGCTACGAGGCGACCGCCGAAGGCTGGGACGGCGAACGCCTGGTGGACGAACTGCTGGCACGGGTGCCGCTACCCTGATGGACAGGTGCTGATGGACACCGCGGGTGTCGTGCCCACGCTGGAAGAGCTGGTCGCGCTGCGCGCGGCCGCGCAAGGCCGTCGTGCCGCGCAGCGCGGACGCCATGGAAGCAGCGGACAGGCCCCGTCGCCGTTGCGCGGGCGCGGCATGGAATACGCCGAGTCGCGCGAGTATGCAGCTGGCGACGACGCCCGCCACATCGACTGGCGGTTGACCGCGCGCAGCGGCAAGGCGCACACCAAGCTGTTCCAGGCCGAGCGCGAACGCCTGACCCTGGTGGTGGCCGACACCGCGGCTACGCTCTATTTCGGCACCCGTGTCCGCTACAAGTCGGTGCAGGCCGCACGCGTCGGCGCCATGGCCGCCTGGGAGGCGGTGCGCGACGGCGATCGCATTGCCGCGCTGCGCGGGAGCCATGCCGAGGCCCCGGTGCCACCGGCTGGCGGCGCGCGCGGCGCCCTGCGCGTGCTCGATGCGCTGGTGCGCTGGTATGCAGCGCCGCCGCCCGACGACGCCGGTCTCGACGTCGCGCTGGAGCATGCACGGCGACTGCTGAAGCCGGGTTCGCGCCTGCGCGTGCTTGCCGACGCGTCGAGTGTCGCCACTATTCCTCCGCAGCGCTGGACTGCGTTATCGATGCACAACCAGGTCGGCCTGGTCCTGCTCAGCGATCCGCTCGAGCGCGACCCGCCGCGCAACGTGCTGCCGTTCCTCGCCGACGGCCGCCGGATCGAACTCGACCTCGCGTCCGCGGCGCAGCGCCAACGTTGGCACCAGGTGTTCTCCGGGCCGGTGCAGGCGGCGCTGGAGCAATTGCCCGCACGCGGCGTGCAGGTGCGCGTGGCCTCGACCGGGGACGACTGGTGAACGCCGCGCTGGACGCCGATCCGGCCCTGGTGTTGCGCGACATCCACGTGCCGCCGCCACCGCCATGGTGGCCGCCCGCGCCCGGGTGGTGGGCGCTTGGCGCATTGCTCTTGGTCGCGGTGTCGATCCTGGGCTGGCTCGCGTGGCGTCGTCGCGCCAGGCGACGCGCGCTGCAGCGCACGTTCGACGATGCCATGGCCGCGGCGCCCGATGCGG
>NZ_JARUVM010000141.1 GCF_029763755.1 Luteimonas sp. 8-5 | reverse complement strand
GCGGGCCTGCGCCAGCGCGCCCTCGGCCTGGGCCAGCGCGGCGCGCAGCGGGGCCGGATCGATCTGGAACAGCGCCTGGCCCTTCTTCACGTCGCTGCCTTCCTCGTACAGGCGACGCTGCAGCACGCCCGGCACGCGGGCGCGCACGTCGGCACTGCGGAAGGCCGACAGCCGGCCGACCAGCTCCTTGGACACCGGCACGGTGCCGGCCTTCATCACCACCACGCCGACTTCCGGAGGCGGCATGCCACCACCGGGGCCAGCGCCCGCGGCTTCATCCTTGGAACAACCGGCAACGGCGAAAAGCGCCGTCGACAAAGCGAGCACTACCAGGGAACGGCGCATGCACATACCTCGAGGGGGAGGGATTCCTATACTCGACAGTCTAGCATTGGCAGGCATCGGGGACCGTGCCGGAAGTCGTGTTGCCGGCGGATGATGGCCCTGCCCTCGCTCAGGAGATGAGATCCAGCCCGCGCGACAGTTGCGGAGCAAGCGCGGCCGGATCGGGAGAGGCCTGCCACGGCAGCCAGCCGAGGCAGGGCGCAGGCAGGCGCGCGGCGAGCAACGCACGATTGTCGTCGATGCGTGCCATCGCCGGATCCACCCCGGTACCGATCCAGCCCACGAGGCGGCAGCCGTCGGCGGCGATGGCGCGCGCGCTCAGGTAGGCGTGGTTGAGGCAGCCCAGGCGCAGGCCGACCACCAGCACCACCGGAAGCTGCAGCGCACGCACCAGGCCGGCCTGGTCCAGCTGCCCCGACAGCGGCGCGGCCCAGCCGCCGACGCCTTCGACCACGACCACGTCGGACCGTGCGGCCAGCCGCGCATGCGCGGCCAGCATCGGCGCGAGCGCCACTTCCACGCCCGCGTCGCGCGCGGCCAGCTCCGGCGCCAGGGGCAGCGGCAAGGCATACGGATTGACGTCCTCGTAGGCGGGGCGCGGATCGCTCGCGGCCTGTAGTGCGAGCGCATCCTCGTTGCGCAAACCATCGACCGTCGCATCGCTGCCGCTGGCCAGCGGCTTCATTCCCACCGCGCGCAGGCCGCGCGCGCGCAGGGCATGCAGCAGCGTGCAGCTGGACAGGGTCGTGCCGATGCCGGTCTCGGTCCCGGTGACGAACATGCCGGCCGTCATGGCTGGCCTGCTCCTTCCTCGCGTTCGGCGCGGCGCCGCGCGCGCGCCACGACCAGGCCGGTGAAGCCCATCAGGGAATAGGCGAAGCCGGAGAAGCCCGACCACTCGGCCCAACCCATCAAGTCCACCACCAGCAGGAACAGCAAGGCGATCACGCCCGTCGCCGGGATCATGGCGTGCGCCGCCAGCGACCCGCGCAGGTCGATGCGTTCCCCGCGGTCCAGGCCGAGCGCGTCGCGCAACCGCCAGGCGTGCCGGTACAGGGCCACCACCACGCAACCCAGCGTGGTCCACGCCAGCGCGTAGGCCAGGAACATCGCCTGGAAGTCGCGCATGGATCCGATGGTGACGCTCGACGGCAACCAGCCATTGCTGGCCCAGTTGAAGAACATGCTGAAGATGATGCGCAGCGGATACACATACACCAGCACCAGGAACACCATCAGCAGGCTCAGCAGCACGCTGCGGCCATCGTCCAGTCCGAAACGGCGGCTCCAGTCGGCGTGTGCCCACCACAGCATCGCCAGCAGGGAGAAGCTTGCGGCGAACGCCGGCACGCCCTTGAGGGCTTCCACGAGCGCCTGGGCGCTGTCGGGGATGGCGTCGAAGGAAATCACCAGCAAGGTCACCGCGAACGCGAACGCGGCGTCGACGAACGCCTCGATGCGCGTGACCTCGCGACCGCGATCCGGGCTGTTTTTCGCCATGGCGCCCCCTCCTGCCGCCATGGTAGCTACAATCGGGGCATGACGTTCCATGCCAGCGCCCTGACCGGCGACAAGCCCGAACAATACGCCCAGCTGCTCGACCAGGCCCGTGCGCTGATGCACGGCGAGCGCGACCTGGTCGCCAACGCCGCCAACCTGTCGGCGCTGTTGTGGCATGCGCTGCCCGACCTCAACTGGTGCGGCTTCTACCTGTACGACGGCACCGAGCTGGTGGTCGGCCCGTTCCAGGGCCTGCCTGCCTGCATCCGCATCCCGCTGGACAAGGGCGTGTGCGGCGCGGCGGCGAGCAGCCGCCAGACCCAGCTGGTGGCGGACGTCGATGCATTCCCGGGGCACATCGCCTGCGACTCGGCCTCGCGCTCGGAGTGCGTGGTGCCGCTGGTGGCGGCCGACGGACGGCTGATCGGCGTGCTCGACCTGGACAGCCCGATCCCGGCGCGCTTCGATGCGGTCGATGGCCGCGGCCTGGAAGCGATCGCGCGTGCCTGGGTGGAGGCAGTGGCATGAGCACGCCGCCGCGCCTGCGCAACATCGGCCCCAAGTCCGCGGCATGGCTGCGACAGGTCGGCCTGCGCACGCGCGAGGACCTCGCCGCCGCCGGCACCGTCGATGCGTTCATGCGGGTCAAGCGCGCCGGCTTCAAACCCGGCCTCAACCTGCTGTATGCCATCGAGGGCGCACTCAACGACTGCCATTGGCAGGAAGTGCCCGAGGCGCGCCGCGCCGAACTGGTCGCCGCCGCCGAAGCCGCGATCGCGCAGTTGCCGCCGCCGCGCGGCCGTCCCGCCGCCGGGCCGGTCACGACCACCCACCACATGGTGGAAGACGACGACGCGTCCTGATCGCGTACAATCCCCGGCACTTCAAGGTGACCCTGCGGCATCCAGCCAAGGGGTTGAAACGGGAAGCCGGTGAAGCCGCGCCCTGCGCGTCCATTCCGGCACTGCCCCCGCAACGGTAAGCAAGGCAAGGCGTGGCATCCGCCACTGTGCGCGAGCACGGGAAGGCGCCACGCCCGGAGAACCCCGGTTCTCCCCTTGCGAGTCCGGAGACCGGCCATGGAGTCGACTGGTTGCGATGCGGCGGGCATCGTGGCGGCGGCGCCGTCCCCGGACTCCGGTCCCCCGCGGCCCTTCGCAGCTTCAGCCCTCCGTGCGCGACTCCTTCCCGACCCTGGGCGCGCGGGCGTGCGCGCCGGAGAGCACACACATGCAACTGCGATACCTCGTCGTTTCCCTTTCACTTGCACTGCCGGCGAGCGCATACGCGCAAGCCGCCACCGACCTCGACGGCCTGGTCGTCACCGGCACCCGTACCGCACTGACCGCCGACCAGTCGCTGGCCGCGGTCGAGGTGATCGATCACGCGCAGATCCTGCGCAGCCAGGCGCGTTCGCTGCAGGACCTGCTGCGCGGCCGCGCCGGCATCGACCTGGCCAACCAGGGCGGCCAGGGCAAGGTGTCCACGCTGTTCATGCGCGGCACCGAGTCCGACCACGTGCTGTTCCTGATCGACGGCGTGCGCGTGGGCTCGGCCACTTCCGGCCTCACCGCGCTACAGGACCTGCCGCTGGAACTGATCGAGCGCATCGAGATCGTGCGCGGCCCGCGCTCGAGCCTGTATGGCAGCGAAGCCATCGGCGGCGTGATCCAGGTGTTCACCCGCGGCGGAAGCGCGGACGGTGCGCATGCCCGCATGCGCGCACACGCAGGCGCCGGCAGCAACGGCCTGGGCAAGGCCGGTGCGGGCCTGGACGTCGGCGATGGCGATGCCTGGTTCGGTGTCGATGCCAGCCACCTGCAAACCGACGGCATCGACGCCTGCCGCGGCGTCGCGACGCCGTTCTTCGCCGGCTGCGGCATGGACCACCCCGATCCCGACCGCGATGGTTACCGCAACACCGCGGTGTCGCTGCGCGCCGGCGCAAGACTGGGCAATGCATGGAAGATCGATGCGCGGGCCATGCGCACGGAAGGCAGCAACGATTTCGATGGCGATCCGGCCTGGGGCCTGCCCGACCATTCGGACACGGTGCAGCAGGTCGTCGGCGGCAGCCTGCGCTACGAAGGCGCGCGCCTGGCGCTGAAGTTCAACGCCGGCCGCAACACCGACACTTCCGACAACATCCTGGACGGCACCGTGGTCGACCGTTTCGGCACCCATCGCGATGGCGCCGGCCTGCAGGCCGACATCACCCTGGGCCGCGGCCAGTTGCTGACGCTGGGCGCGGACTGGTCGCGCGACAGCGGTGGCGTCGCCGGCGGCTTCAATGCCTTCGACGCCAGCCGCGACAACCGCGCCGGATTCTTCCAGTACCAGGGGGCGTTCGGCCGCCACGACCTGCAGCTCTCGGCGCGCCACGACGACAACGAGGACTTCGGCGGAAAGGACACCGGCAGCGCCGCGTGGGGCATGGACCTCGCCCACGGCCTGCGCCTGACGGCCAGCCACGGCACCGCGTTCAAGGCGCCCAGCTTCAACGAATTGTATTTCCCCTTCTACGGCAACCCCGCGCTCCGGCCAGAGACCTCGCGCAGCACGGAGTTCGGCATCGCGCAGCGCACGGCACGCTGGCGCTGGCAGGCCAACGCCTACCAGACCACGGTCGACGACCTGATCGTGTACGACCCGAACATCTTCGTCGCCAACAACATCGAGAGCGCGAGGATCCGCGGCCTGGAAATCGGCGCGGGCGCAACCCTGCATGGCTGGGACGTCAACGCGCAGGCGACGCTGATGGATCCGCGCAACCGCAGCGAAACCGCGCACGACAAGCTGCTGCCGCGCCGCGCGCGACGCAGCGCGCGCCTCGACCTGGATCGTGGTTTCGGCGACTGGAACGTCGGAGCGAGCGTGATCGCGCAGGGCCGCCGCTTCGACGACGTGCAGAACGGTCTGGCCATGGGCGGCTACGCCACCGTGGACCTGCGCCTCGAACGAGGCTTCGGCGACTGGACGCTGCAGGCCGGCCTGTCCAACGCCCTGGACCGGCGTTACGAAACGGCGGCCTTCTACAACCAGCCAGGGCGCGAGTGGAGCCTGACCCTGCGCTACGCGCCGCGCTGACCGCGAGCACGTCATCCCCATCCGCGGAGCCGGTGTGTACTTCACACCGGCTCCATGCGCGGACGCGAAGACTGTTGTCCTTCCCCACCCGAGGACATCCCGATGGCACGCGACATCCTGAAGACGCTCAAGGCCGAACACGACGAGCTGCGCAGCCTGTTCGAGGAATTGAACGGCACCACCGACCGGGCGGCCAAGACCCGTACCGAACTGCTCGCAAAGATCGACAAGGGCCTGCTTCCGCACGCCAAGTGGGAAGAGAGCGTGTTCTATCCGGCGTTCGCCGAGCGCGCCAGCCGCGACGGGCTGAAGACCCACGCCGAGGCGATCGCCGAACACCATGCCGTCGAGCATTCGGTGATGCCGGAAGTGCACGATGCAGACGTCCAGACTCCGCAGTTCGCCGGCCGCGCGAAGGTGTTCGGCGAGTTCATCGACCATCACGCCAAGGAAGAAGAGAAGACCATGTTCAAGATGGCGCGCGAACTGTTCAGCGCCGAGGAGCGCGCCGCCTTCGACGAACAGTACGAAGCGTGGAAGCAGTCGGACGAAGGCATGGCGGCGGTGGCCGAGGCGGCCCAGGTCACCGGCGCCGGGTCCGCGTTGCGCAACTGACCCGCACGGCAAAGCGCCGGAAGGCGGGACCTTCCGGCGCGGAGCCGATCAAGCGAACGAAACCGTCTTACTCGCGGTTCTGGCCTTCCCCGGCACTGCGCCGGGTAAGAGGAACGGTGCACGCATCGCCATGATTTGCAGGTGAGAAATCACTGAATGGGTTGCAGCTCGCGATGAACAGTTCATTCCGATGAAGACGCCACGACGACCCGTCCTGCTGCTGATCGACCTGGTCAACCACTTCGACTTCCCCGGCGGCGATGCGCTGGGCCGGTCGACGCGCCGGCTGGTGCCGGCGTTGTTGCGCCTGCGCGAGCGCTTCGACCGCGCCGGCCACCCGGTGGTCTACTGCAACGACAACTGGATGCAGTGGCAGGGGGGATTTCCGGACCTGGTGGCGGCCTGCCGCGACTGCGGCGGCGACGCGGGCCAAGTCGCGGACCGGCTGGCGCCGTGCGAAGGCCACTATTACGTGCTCAAGCCCAAGCACTCGGCGTTCATGGCGTCGCCGTTGCCGGTCCTGCTCGCACAATTGCAGGCCGATGCGCTGGTCCTGGCCGGCGTGGCCACCGATTCGTGCATCCTGGCGACCGCGCTGGACGCCAATGCCCGCGACTTCCCCCTCTGGATTCCGTCGGACTGCACCGCGGCGATCACGCCGGAACGCAAGCGCCGGGCCTTGCGGACGATGCAAGAGTCGATGTCGGCTTCGGTCCGGCCCGCCGCCGGAACGCGCGGGACCGTCCGCGCGAAATGATCCCGTCGAGCCAGCGCTCGACAAGCGACACCTTGGCGGCGTCATCGAGTCCGAGCTCTTCGAGGTTCTGCCAGGCGGTGAACGAGAGCGCGTGGCGCAATGTCGCAGCCGCCTGCACCCTGGCCCGCTTGCTTGCGTCGAGGTCGTCGGCCAAGCCTTCGGCGACTTCCTCCACGTATGCGTCGTACGCCGCCAGGGGCACCTGCACCGCCGGCACGTCGGCAGCGTCGCGGCGGACCGACGCCCACATGCGGGCGGTCTGCGTGTAGTACGCGCAGAACTCGCGCAAGGCGGTACGGACGCGACGGACCGGGTCCCCGATCGAGTCCCAGCTCACCGGGTCGGGCGCCGGATTCAGCGCCGTCCAGTGGCTGGAGCAGGCCTGGATCACCGCCTCCTCGTCGGGCAGGTGCCGGTACACCGTCAGCCGCTGCACCCCGGCGCGCTCGGCGATGGCGCTGATGGTGGTCGCCCGCGGCCCGATTTCCTCGTGCAGGGCGACCGCCGCCTCGACGATCCGCGCACGGGTCTCGTCCCGGGACTCGGCGCGCTGCGTCATCCGGTATGGCCGCTTCTTCATTGGGTGAACATATATGTTCAACGAACTATTGACAAGGCCCGAGGCTACGGAATAATGTGAACACACCTGTTCACTCAAATATGGATCGACCCGGAATCCCCCATGGACAAGCCCCTCCCCCAACCCGCTCCCTGCCACGCCACCGATGCCTGGACCGTCCTGCCGGCCTGGGCGCCGATTCCCGGACTGGGCACGATCGCCATCAACACCTTCGTCCTGCGCGGACGCGAACCGATGCTGGTCGACACCGGGCCTGCCGTCCTCGGCGACCACTTCATGCAAGGCCTGCGCTCGGTCGTCGATCCGGCGGACCTGCGCTGGATATGGCTCAGCCACACCGACCCGGACCACATCGGCAACCTCGCGCGGGTGCTGGCCGAGGCACCGCACGCCAAGGTGCTGAGCACGTTCCTGGGTGCGGCCAAGATGGAGATGCTCGGCTGCGACATGTCGCGCGTGCAGCTGCTGGAACCGGACAAGGTGTTCGAAGCCGGCGGCCACCGCCTGCATCCGCTGCGCCCGCCCTACTACGACGCGCCGGAGTCGCTGGGCTTCTTCGACGAGACCGCGCGGGTGATGTACGCGGTCGACAGCTTCGGCGCGGTGCTGCCGGAACCGGCGCACGACCTGTCGGAGGTGCGGCTGGCGACGCTGTCCGAGGGCATGGCGACCTGGTCGTCGATCGACGCGCCGTGGCTGGCGCGCAGCAACGGCACGCTGCTGGCGCGAACCCTCGCCGGCATCGGCAAGCTCGATCCGTCGGTGCTGCTGTCGGCGCACCTGCCGCTGGCCCGCGAGGCCGCGCCGATGCTGTCGCAACTGCTGGCGGCGATCTTCGCCCGCGGCAATCCGGATCCGCTGGACGCCGACGAGCTCGCCGCGGCACTGGCACCGATTGGGCAGGCCGCCTGAGACGCGCTCAGTCCGGGATCACCAGCGACACGCACAGGCCGCCGCCCTCGCGGTTGAGCAGGGCGATGCGGCCGCCGTGCGCCTCGGCGATCTCGCGTGCCAATGCCAGGCCCAGCCCGGTACCGTGGCGCTTGGTGGAATAGAACGGCAGCAGCGCGTTGGACAGCACCGCCTCGTTCATGCCGCTGCCGCGGTCGAGCACGTCGATGCGCCAGCCTTCCCCGGCGCGGCGCACGGCCATCGCCACGTCGCCCGGCGCCGTGCCCGATTCGTGGGCGTTTCGCAACAGGTTGAGCAGCGCCTGTTCCAGCTGCGCCTGGTCGAAGCGGGCCGTGCGCTCGTCGACGGCACCCTCGAGCCGGAACTCGACCTGGCTGCGCAGCTGTTCGACGAACCGTCGCCACGACACCGGCTGCAACCGCGGCGCGGGCAACTTGGCGAAACGCGCATAGTCGCGGATGAAGCCTTCCAGGTGGCGTGCGCGCTCCTCGATGGTCGCCAGCGCCGTCGGCAGGCGTTCGTGCTGGCCGCGACGCAGCAACTCGGCACCGGAATGCGCCAATGACGCGATCGGCGCCAGCGAATTGTTGAGCTCGTGGCTGATCACCCGGATCACCTTCTTCCATGTCTGCACTTCCTGGCGCCGCAGTTCCGCGGTGAGCTGGCGCAACATCACCAGCTCATGGCGGCGGCCATTGAGGCGGAAGCCGCGGCGCGAGAGATGGTAGATCTCCTCGCCCGCGTCGGCGTCGTCCTGGCCGACGGAGAACATGCCGTCGCCCCCACGGGCGAAAGCCTCGCGCACTGCGTCGGAGGTCGCGGCGAGCAGGTCTTCGAATGCACGGCCCTCGAGCCTGTGCCCGTCGCCCAGCAGCTTGCGTGCGGCGATGTTGGCGTGGACCACCCGTCGCGCGGGATCGACCAGGATCATCGCCACCGGCGTGTTCTGGACCATGGTGTCGAGCAGCAGTTCGCGCTGGACCAGGGCGACGCGTTGCTCGCGCAGGGCCAGCCCCAGCGCATTGTGGCTGGCGACCAGTTCGCCGAGTTCGTCGCGGCCTTCCCAGGCCAGGCCGAAGGAGAAATCGCCATCGTGGTAGCTGGCGACGCTGCCGGCCAGGGCGCGGAACAGCGCGTTCATCGGCGCGAACGCGCGACGCGCCTGGTACACGAGCAGGGGCGCGAGCAGCACGACCGCCAGCAGTGCCGCCCACACCGGGCGCAACCACTGCGCCAGGACCACGGCCAGCGCCGCCGCCGCGACCAGATGCACCAGCGCCAGCGCGGTGAACTGCAGGCTCAGCGGAACGCGCTGGCGCCAGCGCATCAGTCGCCGCCGCCGCGGGGGATGCCGTGGCGTTCCATGCGCCGGTACAACGCCTGGCGCGAAAAGCCGAGTTCGGATGCGGCCTGTGCAAGCACGCCACCGTTGCGCTCCAGCGCGGCCACGATCTGCGCCCTGTCCGGCTCCTGCGTCGGGGCCGGGCTCACGGCCGGCGCGCCCGGCGCCGTCGTGGGCAAGGCCAGGTC
>NZ_JARUVM010000140.1 GCF_029763755.1 Luteimonas sp. 8-5 | reverse complement strand
GCTACGCCAACAACATGGCAGAAAGAGCTTGCCATGTTGCCAGCTACGCGCTGCAATTCGGCTTAACTTGAGCGTTAGCCCGCACATGAGAGATCACGACGACCTCAAGAAACTCGTTAACCGATCGGGCTTTCCGCTTCAGCTTGCCGTAGAGCGAACTGTTCGCGAGAGCGAGAACTGGTGTGTTTTGCATCGCGAGCACGCGTGGCAACACTCAAACGGTGATGCCGGCTTTGCTGACTTGGTGTTGGTCAACCCAAGCAACTGTGTGATGGTTGTTGAGTGCAAACGCGTTCAGGACTCCGACTGGATATTTATCACGCCGGACGAGCCTGAGAAGACCATTGGAAGCCGGCTGTATATCAACAACACGGCCGGCCATGGCGTCGAGCACCATGGGTACTTAGATGTGCAGGTAACACCTTCAGCATTTGTTTCTGATTTCTGCATAGTTGCGGGCCAAGATGCCCATTCGCGTCCTCTCTTGGAGCGAATTGCGCATGAAGTTGTTGTTGCGAGTGAAGCCGTAGCGCAGGAAGAACAGCCATTCTTGGAGGCAAGGAGTTACGGATTTAGGTGCTACGCGGCCGTGATTGTCACTACGGCAAACCTCTCAATCAGCGCGATTCGTGATCGAGATATCTGCCTAAGTACTGGCCACGCTTCTGATCAAGCAATAGAAAGTATCCCTTGGGTAAAGTTCCGTAAGCAACTGTCTAATGAGTTGGTCGTAGAGCCAGAAGACCTAGCATGGAACCTTGAATCAATTTCCAGGGCTAAGGAAAAGGTGGTCTATGTGGTGAACGCAGGACACTTGCCGAAGTTTCTGGAGAAGTGGGGTCTCATAAGTAGCTCACTCGCGAGCATCATGCGTGCGGGCTAACAATGCGTGTATGGACTCCTCCTGCAACTAGTGCCTGCTGACCTGCTTCTGGCTTAGGGCGGTTGCAGTCGTGTATTCGGCCTTGGGGTGAGCTCGTAGGCTCGGGCCATCATGGAATCCGCGGGTCGGGAGCCTATCGTTCAAGCGGCCTCTCGGGCCTGAATTGTTATCGGCTTTGGCCCGACCCCGGACCGACCTGTTCGCCATGATCAGATCAACCAGGCAACGCGTGAAAGGGTATTGGGTTCCTTCTAGCAGGATTGCGGGCGCTCACTGACGTGGTGGGCATCGAAGCGGGCACCGTGATGCTCGGTGGCCCAAAGCCTGCGAGCGAGCTTGTTGGCCAGCCCGACGGCGGCCTTGTTGTGCCCTTGCCGCTGCTGCAGGTCGAGCGCCCAGGCCTGCAATGGATCCAGCGCTTGTCCGCGCCGCTGTTTCATGCGCGCTGCTTGCAGCACGGCGCGGGCGCCGTGGATCAGCAAGGTGCGCAAGTAGGATGCCAATGCCTGCCCGCGGAACGACCTGCTGGTACAGTTCCGAATGCCAAGCCATCGGGTGACGACACCAGCCCTCGGAAGACACATCAATGCCCAAGAACGCCAAAGGCAAGGAGACCAGCCGCCTGGGCCTCGGCATCGCCATCGGCCTTGCGCTTTCCGAAGGCCGGCGCGGCGACGATGACGATAACGATCCCGGGGCAGGCGCTGCCTGACCAATGGGAGCGGCGACCTCTCCGCAGGACTGCACGCCGCCGGCGCACGCCGCACCGGGCGCGGGCCTGCCCCCCACACAACCGACCAAGCCGCCAGGATCCAGCGACACATGACCGAGCACCGCGTCAAGTTCGACTTCGTTGTCCACTTCACCAACGGTGGCAGCTTGTCCGCCCAGGACTTCCGCCTGGACATCCCGGGAAACGATATTTCCGATGACGAGCTTGCCGCGTACCTCATCCGGGACATGAACCTGCTCATGGCCGGTCGAGTGGACATCGCCAACAAGCAGATCGTGATCGAGCCTCACAAGAGAACCGCAGTCCGGACTACGGTGCTGCTCAGGTTAACCGCGACCTTCAATTTGGTTCTTGCCTTCGCCCACCAGGTGGATGCGGCCTACTGGCGCGAGTGGGAAATGTTCGGCCTGCCCGGTGGCGTCCAGCTGTTCAACCTGCTCAACATCCTGCTGTTTGGCGGATTGCTCGCCCTCCTGGCCAACCTGATCCAGGGGAAGCCCTCCGCAACCGCCAGTTCGCTCGCCATCGCGGGTGTCTGCGCGCTGATCCTTCCCATCCACGCGGGCTTCGCACTGGCCGGGTACCCGCAGTTCGACCTGCCGGTCTCGATTGCCCTCATGATCGGCACGTTCCTGCTCTCCGTCGTACAGGTCATTGTCACGCTCGGCCTTCGCAGCCGGATCCGCGACGCCCGGCAGTAGCGCTTGATCATCCTGCGTCGTGACGATGGAGTCTCGTTCCTGTTGGCGCACATCCAGGAGCCAACCGCCGAGGCCGGCGCCGCGTCTCCTACGGCCAGCCCATTGCACGGGTCGGGAACAACGGTTTCGGGCGATCCGGAGCCGGCGCACTCCGCGCCAGGTGCGGACCTGCGCACGACATCCGCGAGCTCTGGCGCGGCGACCTGGTCGCGTTCCTGCTGGGCTGCAGCCTGACGGTCGAACACGCCCTCATCGAGGCGGGGACGGATCTTCCACGGGACTGACGCCCGGCGCGTGGTGCACGCCTGCGACGGCACGGCCCGATGGATCGGCCGCGGCGGCAAAAGCAGCATCCCATTCGATCGCGGCCGGCGAGGAGCAGGCGATCGACTTGCCGCCCGGCACCGTGCGTGCGCAGGCGTCGCCGGGGAAGTGGCGTTCGAACAGGCTGCGGTACCACCAGGCTTCCTTCGTCGCCGGCGGATTGACCGGGAAGCGGGTCGCGGCCCCGGCGAGTTGCGCGTCGGTGACGACGACTTCGGCGTGTGCTTTGAGACCGTCGATCCAGCCGTAGCCGACGCCGTCGCTGAACTGTTCCTTCTGCCGCCACAGGATCTCGTCCGGCAGCACGCCTGCAAAGGCGTCGCGCAGCACCGCCTTCTCGATCCTGCCGGCGCCCGCCATCTTGTGCGCGGCGTCCATGCGCATGGCCGTGTCGATGAACTGCACGTCCAGGAAAGGAACGCGCGCCTCCACGCCCCAGGCCATCATCGACTTGTTGGCGCGCAGGCAGTCGTACTGGTGGAGGGCATCGAGCTTGCGTACGAGCTCTTCGTGGAAGGCGCGGGCATCGGGGGCCTTGTGGAAGTAGAGGTAGCCGCCGAACAGTTCGTCGCTGCCCTCGCCCGAGAGGACCATCTTGACGCCCATGGCCTTGATCCTGCGCGCGAGCAGATACATCGGCGTGGACGCGCGGATGGTGGTGACGTCGTAGGTTTCGATATGACGGATGACTTCGGGGATGGCGTCCAGGCCTTCCTCGAAGCTGTAGGTGAAGCCGTGGTGCACGGTGCCGAGGGCGTCGGCGGCGACCTGGGCGGCGGCCAGATCGGGCGAGCCTTCCAGGCCGATGGCGAAGGAGTGCAGGCGCGGCCACCAGGCTTCGCCGCGGTCGTCGTCCTCGATCCGCTTGCGGGCGAAGCGGGCGGCGCAGGCGGCGATGAGCGATGAGTCCAGGCCGCCGGAGAGCAGCACGCCGTAGGGCACGTCGCCCATGAGCTGGCGATGCACGGCCTGCTCCAGCGCCTGGCGCAGCTCGGCCTTGTCGACGTCGAGGCCGCGCACGGCGTCATGGTCGCGCCAGTCGCTGCGGTACCACTGCACGGGCGCGTCACCGCGGGCGCTGTCGTACACGTGGCCCGGCGGGAACACGGCGACGTCCGTGCACATGCGCGCAATGGCCTTCATTTCCGAGGCGACCCACAACCGCCCGTCGGCATCGTGGCCCCAGTACAGCGGACAGATGCCCATGTGGTCGCGGGCGATGACGATGCGCCTGGCGCGGCGATCCCACAGGGCGAAGGCGAAGATGCCGTTCACCCGCGGCAGCCAGGCTTCGGGGGCTTCGCCGCCGGCGTGCAGTGCGTTGAGCACTTCGCAGTCTGAGCCGGTGGTGAAGCGGTAGTCGCCGCCGATGCCTTGCTCGAGCTCGCGGTGGTTGTAGATCTCGCCGTTGACCGCCAGCACGAGCGCGCCGTCCTCGGAGCGGATGGGCTGGGCGCCGCCGCTGGGATCGACGATGGCCAGGCGTTCGTGCACCAGCAGCGCGGCCGGCTCGGCGTGCACGCCGGACCAGTCGGGGCCGCGATGGCGCTGCATGGCCGACAGCGACAACGCCAGCGGCCGCAGCGGAGTGAGGTCCGCGCCGGGGCGCAGGTCGAAGACACCGAGGATGGAACACATGTCGCAGGCCCTTTTCTGTAGTCGGAAATGAAAAAGGCCCGCACTTCGCAGTGCGGGCCTTCGGTTCGATTGGCGTGAAACGCGCGCGCTAATCGCCGACCCGCGGGGGGCTGGCGTTATTGCGATTGTTGTTGGCGGCGGCGCGGATCATGGCCCGAGTGTGCACGGCGGCCGGGGCGCCCGCAAGGGGGTCGGCCCAGGGACTCAGGCCAGCAGCCGTTCCAGCAGGGCCAGGTACAGGCCGGGCAGCGCCTCCAGGTCGGCGACGGCCACGTGCTCGTCGACCTGGTGGATGCTGGCGTTGACCGGGCCGACCTCGATGCAGTGGGCACCGAGCGGGGCGATGAAGCGCGCATCGGAGGTGCCGCCGCCGGTGCTCTCTTCCGGGACGGCGCCGGCGTGCGCGGCGAGTA